>JBCDDV010000064.1:0-8608 GCA_039180145.1 Cyanobacteria bacterium P01_G01_bin.49
AATCTTAATTGACTCGCGAAGAGATTAACTAAGCCATTTTCCAGGGTAATTTGTCCTTCGGGTTGCGGTTGGTTTAAAGTCCCATTTAATATTAAGTCTCCACTCGCTGCAAAGGTTAAAATTGGGGGACGGGAAATTATCATTACCCGTCCCCCAATTTTAACCTTTGCAGCGAGTGGAGACTTAATATTAAATGGGACTTTAAACCAACCGCAACCCGAAGGACAAATTACCCTGGAAAATGGCTTAGTTAATCTCTTCGCGAGTCAATTAAGATTAGCAGGTGGCAAGGATAATCTAGCGCAGTTTTTTCCCCATAAAGGATTTGACCCTTATTTAAGTGTCAGACTCTTTGCCTCAGCAACCGAGACTAATAATTCTCCTGTCAATACTGATCCCTTGTCATCGGAAATTGATGAACCATTTAGTGCCACCAAAGATAGTTTAGAAACGGTGAGAATTCAAGCTGAAGTTCAAGGGTTTGCCAGTCAAATTACCAAAAATATAGAACTTAGTAGTCAACCACAACGAAGTCAACAACAAATTATTACCTTATTAGGGGGAACTTTTCTCAATACATTAGGAACAGGAGAGACGACATTAGGGTTAGTTAATTTGGCAGGAACAGCCGTTTTAGGCCCTGTTCAAGGGGCTATCGGTGAAGCATTGGGGTTAAATGAATTTCGCATTTTTCCGACTCCATTACTGGATGAAGAAAACCGTCTCGATACGTCTTCTATTGGCGTTGCAGCAGAAGCAGGACTTGATTTAACCGAAGACTTTTCTTTTTCTATTCAGAAGATTGTCAACAGCGATCGTCCACCCCAATTTGGCTTACAATATCGCATTAATGATAGTACAACCCTACGAGGATCAAGCAATTTTTCGGATGATAATCGTGGCAGTATTCAGTTTGAACAACGGTTTTAACCTAATATTCCCCAGGTTGTTCAGACCCACCAATAATACTATATCTATCCCATCTTCTATGGCAGTCTGAGATAAGCTGGTATTTTACGGATGATTAACAACCCTAAATTCTTGGCACTTGCTTTTGGCTAAAATACCGTATAATTCTAGTATAGACTCAAAATTATACAAAAAACTAAAACAATAGATTTAAGTCTATGTTTTGCTCCAAGCCACTCAATTCAACCAATCTATTTTACTTAGTCGAAATCTTGGTTTAGTTACCAGAATAGTTTTGGGATTGTCTACCAGATAGGCAACTAAGTAATTAATTGAATTTAATTAGAGCGATTAAAAATAATACGCTATGACTCAAATTACACTTCTCTGGATTACTTTACCGTTTTTTATTGGGTTTCTTCTTTATCTACTCCCCAAACTCGCCCCTTTTCTCGCACTAGGGATAGCAGTGCTTTCAGGTGGCTATGCCTTGCAGATCTTTTTAGCATCATCGCCTTTTGCGCTACAGTTACTAGATAATTTTGGCGTGAGTTTAATTATCGACCAACTGAGCGGATTTTTTATTCTGACCAATGCTCTGGTTACAGCTGCAGTTATTCTTTACTCTTGGCGAAGCGGTAAAACAGCTTTCTTTTATATGCAGATAGTTATTCTGCATGGTAGCGTTAATGCCACTTTTATTTGTGCAGATTTTATTAGTTTGTACGTGGCGTTGGAGGTAATTAGTATTGCTGCGTTTCTTTTAATTACTTATCCTCGTACTGACAGGTCAATTTGGGTGGGATTGCGCTATCTGTTTATTAGCAATACAGCCATGCTATTTTATCTGGTGGGGGTAGTGCTAATATATCAAACACATCATTCCTTTAGCTTTGTCGGGTTACGGGACTCTCCTCCAGAAGCATTCGCTTTGATTTTTCTGGGACTTTTAGTCAAGGGTGGTATCTTTGTATCAGGCTTGTGGTTGCCCTTAACCCATGCAGAATCACAAACCCCAGTTTCGGCCATGCTATCTGGTGTCGTGGTTAAAGCTGGAGTCTTTCCTCTAGTGCGTTGTGCTTTGCTATTGGAGGAGATCGAACCGATTGTGAGAATCTTGGGAGTTAGCACAGCTATTTTAGGGGTCTTTTGGGCAATTTTTGAACAAGATACCAAACGAACTCTAGCCTTTAGCACCATTTCTCAGTTAGGTTTTATTCTGGCTGCACCAGAAGTCGGAGGCTTTTATGCCTTAACTCATGGATTGGTTAAATCAGCCCTTTTTCTAATATCGGGAATTTTACCCAGTCGTAAATTTGAGGAATTGCAGCATCAGCCAATCCATACTCCAGTCTGGATCGCTTTAGTTGTCGCTAGTTTTTCGATCTCCGGTTTTCCCCTGCTGTCTGGCTTTGGGGCCAAAATCTTGACTACCAAGAATTTATTACCTTGGCAGTTTATTGCCATGAATATTGTGACAGTAGGCACAACGATTACATTTGCTAAATTTATCTTTCTACCTCATCAAAAGCACGAGGAGAAAGGCAAGGTAAAACCAGGTTTTTGGTGGGCAATGATTCTGTTGCTCGGCGGATTAATAGCGGCAAATGGTTTCTATTACAAAGCCTACACTTTGACCAATCTCATCAAACCATTGGTAACAATTGGGGTTGGCTGGTTAGCCTATCTTTTAATTGTTAAAAACTTAGTTCTCAAGTTACCTCGTGCGATCGAAGAATTGGAGAATTTGATAGGAGTTATGTCTGTCATGTTAATTTTACTCTTCTGGATAATCTTGACAAATTTTCCGTCCCCGATGCTATCTTGATCGATTTCGCAGTAGAGATGAAGAAAATAGTCTCGACACCTTTTCTATTGGAATCAGAGACTTTTCTCTTTTTATACAGAAAATTGCGAACAGCGATCGCTCCCCTCAATTTGGGTTACAGTATCGCATCAATGATAGTACAACCGTGGGAAAATCAAGCAATCGTTCGGATGGTAATCGAGGCAATATTCAGTTTGAACAGCGATTTTAAGCAAATTAAATTAGTTATTATTAATCTTTTTAGCTAAGTTTTGAACAAATTCCAGAGATAATCCTGTCAGTTTAACGACCTGTTCTGTGGTCATCCTTTCTTTGAATAAATTTAAAGCAATTTCAGCTTTTGCTTCAAGTTTGCCTTCGAGTTTACCTTCAAGTTTGCCTTCAAGTTTGCCTTCTTGTAAGATCTCTTGATAAATCACTGACTCTCTCATAATATCCCTCCTGAGAATTTGATGAATTGTCTCCTGATTTAATACTAACCCAGCGAGAATCCCACTAGCGGCTGCTAGATTACTTTGTGTTCGTTTTTCGGTGATGTTGTTAACGACTTGTGCAACTTGGATTAAAACTTGTCTAGGATTGTTAGTATTACTCAACACAGCAAAAGGTAATAATCCTGGCACAGTTAAAAATGTTTCTGTGGTTTCTTCCCATAAACGAATAATCCGAAATTTATGATTTGTCTCTTCCAAATTGAAGCTATCTTGATAGACTAATGGAGAATTATTGGGACGTAAATAAATCACCACTTGCACCATTTTTTTCCGAGGAAAACGGCGATAAATCCGCAAACGATAATCTGCCATGCGAAAAGGAATATCTTCTTTGGGTTGGGTTTGAAATTCCACATGGAGTACCAAATTATCAGATTGTTGTAGAATTAGAGAGTCCGCTCTAATGGGTTCATTTGATAATTCAGTAGGACTCAATTGAGTTAACTGGATTGGTGAACCAAGTAACCAAGTAGCGATCGCATCGGGAAAGATTTCTGCAATAAATTTACCAGTATTGTCATACATTATGATCAGAAACCATAAAACAGTTTAAAACATAGATTTAGTCATTTTGACTAAAGTTTTTTCTCTGCCAATTTTCCCTTCTACCTTTTTCAAAACAAAGACTAGTTTTAGTTATATTTTACGCAAAAAAGTGAACCATAATGCCCCAACTCCTGCGGTAATTAATAGACTTTGAACAGGAGATATTGGCATAGAACTGTAATGTAAATCTTGGCGATATTCGCGGCTAATATTATCAAAATCAACCCCTTGATCAGTCACTGGAACAAAAATAATTTCTCCATGACCTTCATCAATAATTTGGACTTCCCAGTTCCCAGTAATACTGGTATCAGGAAGAAAAGAAAAGCGACCATTTTCATCAGTTCTTGCTTCTAACCAAGGATCTTCTAAATTATTCGGAGCAAAGATAATCACTTCAGCATTTTTTGCTACTTCATCCGTACTATAAACTGACTGAAACTCTAATTTATCAGAGAATAAATAATTAGTTTGCATGGTGTGAGCTAACGTTTTTGCTGGTAAGGTGATCATCCCCAGTAACAATGGTAAGCAAACGATAAACTTTTTCATTTTGATAATGCTCCTCAGAAATGCTGAATAAAACTATATTAATTTTAGATTAGATCATCAACCATTATTGTTTGCCAATATTTACAAGCGGCATAAGCCAACGTTACCACCCCTGTTAAAATAGCGGATTCATCTACCTCAAATAAGGGATGATGCAAAGGATGATTAAGCTTATCAGGATGACCTACCCCTAGACGAAACATTGTCCCTGGTGCTTGTTCTAAATACAAAGAAAAATCTTCGGCCCCTAAAGAAGGTTCTGACAACATTTCTACTTGATCATTGCCCCACGCTTCTCGACAAGCACTTTCTAAGATTTGGGTCAAAGTTAGATCATTTTGCACTGAAGGAACTCCCCTACGATAATTCATTTCATACTTGGCCTTATAAGTATGACAAACACTAGCAATAATTCCCTCGATCCATTCTGGTAAATTGGCGTAGGTATCAGGATGAAGCGATCGCACCGTTCCGGCCATCCTCACCTGATCAGCAATCACATTAGGGGCCCGGCCGCCACTAATTTGCCCAATGCTTAACACAATAGGACGTAAGGGGTTTTGGGTGCGACTAATGGCTTGTTGCAGAGTTGTAATCACTTGAGAGGCAATCCAAATTGCATCGATCGCTTCATGAGGACGGGCCCCATGGCCAGACTCCCCTTGAATAAAGATTTCAATATCATCAGCAGCCGCAGTTAACGCACCGTAGCGAATGCCAACAGAACGAGCAGGAAGGGATGGAAAGACGTGAACCCCAAAAATAGCGTTAACATCACGCATTGCCCCATCTTGCACCATCCAGCTTGCTCCCTGAGCGATTTCTTCGGCCGGTTGGAAGATAAAGCGAATATTGCCTGGTAACTGTTCTTTTAACTGGGATAAAACCATAGCAGTTCCCAGTCCCACAGTGGTATGAACATCGTGGCCACAAGCGTGCATGATTCCCGGTTTACAAGACGCAAAGTCAAGTTTGGTGCGCTCTTCGATGGGTAAAGCATCCATATCGGTGCGAATCGCTAGAATCTTGGTCTGACTCCCATTTCCATTTAAGTTGCCGACTACTCCAGTTTTACCCACTGCCTCTTGGACGTAAATACCGCAGGAAGAAAGCACCCCCGCAACATAGGCCGCTGTTTGATATTCTTGTCCACTTAATTCAGGGTGAGCATGAAAATGGCGGCGAATTTCAACGAGTCTAGGAAACAAAGAGTCTGCGATGTCTTTAATTTGGGAGAGCATTGATAGTTATGAGGATTGAGCTTTAGTTAAATGTTAATACGTTAGACTCGTCAAGTTGATCGCTTAAGTGACTAATTTCACGAAAACATCCTTAATCGTGGGGGGAAGTTGACGCATAATTTTGCCTTTTTCGGGATCGACAGCCACAATAGTAATTTTTGCGCTAACACAGAGTTCTTGTCTGTCGGGTGATTCGATCTGACAGTCCCAATACATTCTTACCCCTGTCATTTTGTCCATACGAGTTTTCACAAGAGCCGTTTCGCCGAGTCGAATGGCGCGATGATAACGAACGGATAATTCAACTACGGGTAAATCACAGCCTAAGCGAGTTAATTCTGCAAAGTCTATTCCCATTGATCGTAAACATTCTACCCTGGCAGTTTCCATCCAGGTCACGTAAGTTCCGTGCCAAACAACCCCTGCATAATCGGTATGATGAGGTTGTATCCTGACGGAATACTCAAACCATTTCTCTGTGGTGGCTCTGAGAGGCGTTTTTCTTGCGATCGCGGTGGTTGGGGGAAGTTGGGGAGAGGGTTCTGAGGAAGACAACTTAATTAACTTGGTGATAAGTGTAACTTCATTGATGATTTTATCGTGTTTTATCGATTTTATCTTTTTGCTCAAACTAGGGTTAATGATCGTTACCCTAGAAGACAAACTGTTTTTCAAGATAATTCAGCACCATTTATACAACATAGATATATGACTTCTATAAATACAAAAACAGCCGGAATTATCATAACTGTCTTATTGACATTAGGGGGATGTCTTTCGAGTTCTGACTCCTTAGTGAATTCGGCCAATAAAGTAGATCAACCATCAGAGTCAGAGCAAGATTGGCATCAAGTTTCAGTCATCCAAGGATTAGAGAATCCTTGGAGCATGACTTGGCTACCCAACGGGGATATGTTGATTACTGAACGTCCAGGAAGACTGCGCTTAGTCCGAGATGGAGAACTAGAACCAACGGAGATTACTGGTGTTCCTGAAATCCTTGCTTTGGGACAGGGAGGGTTGATGGAGGTGTCATTGCACCCGAATTTTACGGAAAATCGCTTAATTTATTTGACTTATGCTGACGGAACTTCCCAGGCAAATCATACTAAAGTTGCCCGCGCAATCTTTGATGGAAAAGCTTTACAGGATCTACAAGTTATTTTTGAAGTTTCTCCTCTCAAATCAGGAGGACAGCACTTTGGTTCCCGTCTCGTTTGGCTCTCAGACGGGACGATGCTGGTTGCCATTGGAGATGGAGGAAATCCTCCCCTGAAATTTGATGGTCAATTGATTCGCCAGCAAGCACAAAATCTTGAGAATCATCTCGGTAAAATTATTCGGTTGAATGATGATGGCAGTATTCCGGACGATAATCCTTTTATGGAGGTTGAAGAGGCTGATCCCGCCATCTGGAGCTACGGACACCGCAATATTCAAGGATTAACCATAGATAGAGCAACTGGCCAAGTATGGTCAACAGAGCATGGTTCTCGCGGTGGAGATGAGCTTAATCAAGTTGAAGCGGGCGAAAACTATGGTTGGCCTGTGGTCACACACAGTCAAGAATATTCAGGAGGCGAAATTTCAAGCGAACGCTCTCGACCTGGGATGATTGACCCAAAAGTGGTCTGGACTCCTGCAATTGCTCCTTCGGGGTTAGCATTCTATGACGGGACTCGGTTTCCAGGGTGGCAAGGAGACTTATTTGCTGGAGGATTAGTCGCTAAAGAAGTGCTTCGTCTTGACTTGGATAGTTCTGGTAAAGTTATGGGACAGCAGACAATTCCTTTTGAGCAACGAGTACGGGATGTTAGACAAGGGCCAGATGAGTTGCTTTATGTTTTGACAGATGACTCTAACGGACAATTGATTCGTCTTGAACCAGTCACTAAGTAACCTGAGGTCGTGGTTCGGAGTTCAGATGATATAGCTTTTGGACTTATCTGTGAATTCACGTTAAGTAGTTTCTTGATTCAATCTAGTTTGGTAATTGTGCTGGTTCTCGGATCAATAATTTTGCGACCTAATCCTGAAAATTGAATGGCTAAATTGGTCTTTTTTCCTGACCCTAAAACATGGGTAATTTCTCCTTCCCCAAAGCTATGATGAATGATGCGATCGCCTACTGACCATTTTATATTATCAAGGTTGGCTGTTGAGGATTTTTTTTGAGTAGTTCTTCTGATAGTTTTTTTCAGATTACGACTGATTAATTCTTCGGGGATTTCTTTTAAAAATTGTGAGGGAATTTTCGTTTCTTTCGACCCCCAAACAAAGCGCTCTCGCGCATGGGTGATAAATAATTGTTCTTGAGCGCGAGTAATGCCAACATAACATAAACGTCTTTCTTCTTCTAGGTCTAAAGGATCACTTAAACTGCGAACATGGGGTAAAATTCCTTGTTCTAATCCCACTAAAAAGACGATGGGAAATTCCAATCCTTTGGCTGAATGTAGGGTCATTAATGAAACTTTTTCTTGTCCATCTTCTAAGTTATCTAAGTCAGAAGCAAGAGAGGCATTGGTTAAATACCCTTGTAAGCTTTTGTCTTCATTTTCTTCTTGATATTGAGCGATCGCACTGTACAATTCATAAATGTTTTCTAAGCGATTTTCAGCTTCTTCTGTTCCTTTTTGTTTTAAATCATCAACATAACCTGATTTTTCCATCACTTGATCGATAATTTCTGTGGCAGAAAGTTCGGTTAATTGGGTTTGAAATGTTTGGATCATCTCGGCAAATTGATTAACCGCTTTAGCTGCCCTTCCTGCTAAAGTATTAACAGAGGTTTGATCACTAATGATTTCCCATAAAGGTATCTCTAATTCTTGGGAAGCTTTTAATAAAGAGTCCAGAGAAGTTTTGCCAATACCACGACGAGGAGTATTAATAATCCTTAATAAACTAACGGTATCAGCCGGATTGACAATTAAACGTAAATATGCCAGAGAGTCTTTAATTTCTTGGCGATCATAAAACTTAAAACCACCAACAATTAGATAAGGAATATTATTACGAATTAAAGCATCTTCAAA
>JBCDDV010000065.1:0-8585 GCA_039180145.1 Cyanobacteria bacterium P01_G01_bin.49
CAGGTTATTTAATCAGACATCACTTTTTGCCAAACTTTAATCACACCATCTGCACTCCCTGCTATCAGTAATTGACGGGTTTCATCAAATGTTAAAGAAATAATACCCCTGCGTCGGACTTGAGAACTATCATCTATCATCAACGTAGCGATCGCTTCTTGACAGGAGGGGTGCCAAATGTGCAAATAACCATCCGCCCCACCACTAAACAAAATCTGCTCTTGTTCGCTAAATATTAACGCCTTTACCTGTCCATTATGTGCCTTCAATACTCGCACAAGTTGCAATGGATGACCTGTTACTAACTGAGACGTTTCCAGTTGCCAAATTTTAATCGTGCCATCTACACAACCAGCGGCCAAGGTTTGACCATTCTTACTAATGGCTAAAGATTCTACAGAAGACAAATTCCCTGCCAAAAAGCCAATTTTTTTCCCACTCCCCAACTGCCAGAGGGTTACTCCGCCGTCTCCTCCTGCACTGGCAATGATTCCTTGTGATCTATCTACTGCCAAAGCATAAATTGCCCCTAATGGGTCATAGGAACTACAAGACATTTCCCCAAAAGGTAGCGTCCACTGTTTCACTGTTTGGTCATAACTGCCACTCACTAATAGTAAAGGATTAAGCGAGAGTGCCAAAGCATGAACTGACCCTGTATGGTTGGTTAAGGTTTCTCTTAGCGTTAAGGTAATAGCCTGTGGATCATCTTGATCGACTAGCCAGAATTTAATAGTTTGATCGAAACTACCCGTAGCAATGTGATACCCCTTCTCTTCATCGGGTAAAAAAGTAACTGCTAATAATCCTTGAGAATGCGCTGTTACCTCACTTTCGAGAGTTCCTTTATTCAAATTCCACAAACGCAAGGTTTGATCCCAACTACCACTAGTCAACCATTGACTATCAGAACTGATAGATAGAGAGGCGACTGCATTTTGATGTTCTGTTAAGGTGTAAAGACACTGCCACTCAGGAATTATCACAGAAGGAGATACTTCAGTAGTGGGAGAAACAATAGGCAGTTTGCTAGAAGTTTCCAGCAAATCAAGAGGAGAAGGGTTTCGAGGAGTTATTTCTAAGACCGCTTGGTTGGCCGTAATTTCTAATGATTCAACAATATTATTGATTTCTTGGGAAAGCCTCAGATGGGCCTTTTCGAGTTTCTCAATGCGTTCAGGCAAAACTTCAGTATTGAGATAAGTCAACACCGTATTCAGAGATTGCTCAATACTAACTAAATTTTCCTGCAACTGAGCGATCGCTCGACTATCTTTGTCTGTTGAGGAATATAGAGACTCAGACTGCGACAGGGAAATTTGAGGCGATAATCCCTGAATTTGTTGGGTAAGTTGACGCTGTAGCTGTTGTTTAGAGATGACCAGTCCTTTACGCTGAAGATATTGACCCCGTAGTCGGTTAAGGGTATTGGTCAATAATCCTAGAGTGATAAACATCAGGGGTAATAAAACATTACCAGAAGCGATCGCCATCAAAAGACTGATAATACCTAACCCTAGAGCCAGGAATTCGACAATCTCTAACCAGTGGAATTGTTTAACATTCATGTTCAGTAATAAATAATTAACAATGAACCATCAACAATGAACAATTTATAACCCCAAAACCATTCTGGCGATAGAAAAATAAATTAGTACCCCGATCACATCTACAGCCGTTGTAATAAATGGGGCCGACATTAAGGCGGGATCAAGATTCATAGAACGAAACAGAAACGGTAGAGATGAACCCGCAACAGAGGCTAAGATTGCGATCGCCACCAAACTAATACCGACCGAAATTGAGACTAACCAATTTCCTTGTAACCCATAGGCCCAAACGGTGGCTAAGGCCCCTAGAATTAACCCTAATAAAGCACCAGCCAAGAGTTCTCGCCAGATGACTTGTCCGGCCCCAAGATCCCGAATATCGTCTGTATTTAATCCCCTAATCACCACTGTAGAAGATTGGGCCCCGACATTTCCCCCTGTGCCTGTTAATAAAGGAATAAACGCTGTTAAAATCGCCATTTGTTCTAACAACCCAACTTGGGATTTGATGATGGTTCCTGTCACTGTATTAGTTAACAGCAAAATTAATAACCACATCACTCGCTTGCGGGCCACCGTTACCAAACTTGTTTGAAAATAGTTATCTCCGTCAGCTTGTACCCCTCCCAAAGCATAGATATCTTCTGTTGCTTCTTGTTGCAAAATATCAATCACATCATCTACAGTGACGATCCCTACCAATCTTTGTTCATTATCCACAACGGGAACCGCTAGCAAATCGTAACGTTGGATAACCCTAGCCACGTCTTCTTGATCATCATTGGTATTGACACAAACAATATCTCTGGTCATGATCTCTCCTAGGGTTGTGTCCGGAGAGGATAACACCAAATCTCGCAAGGAAAGAATACCACTGAGATGTCGAAATGCGTCAGTTACATAAAGATAATAAACCACCTCTGAAGCATTGGCTAAAGCGCGAATCCGTTCTAAAGTTTGGGCCACAGTAAAGGTTTCTTTGAGAGAAATATACTCTGGGGTCATGATACGACCCGCCGTATATTCTTCGTATCCAAGTAACAGTGCTGTATTTTGCCGTTCTTCTGGACTCAATTGTTCGAGTAACCGACGCACGACCTTAGCTGGTAATTCATCAAACAAACGGGCCCGGTCATCAGGAGACATGGGATCAACAATGTCTCGCACTTCTTGTTGTTTAAACTGTTCAATTAAAGATTGTTGAACGCTAGAATCCAACTGTTCATAAACGGCGATCGCTTCCCCTTTCACCAATAAACGAAAGGCAATTAATTGCACTGACTCAGGTAACCTTTCAATCGCCTCAGCAATATCAACGGGTTGTACAGGAACTAAGAGAGCTTTTGCCCCTTCTAGGTTTCCCTGTTCTAACAATAGCTGCAATTGGTCACGCACTAATTGGCGTAACTCATTACGAGAACTAGATTGAATTGCTGTTGCCTTTTCGTCCAAGGTCTACCTTCCCTATGTCAAGTCATATTAATCTTAAACGGTACTGTAATTTGTCATGATATTAGCAACTTGCAAAACAACATCAAGTCAATTTTTCAGTTTCCCAGTCCCCGTAACACTTTTAAATCTTCCTCATCCAAGGTTTCAGCTAACCCACTACGAATCAATTCTGAAAAATCTTCATTGGGAACCATAAAACACAAGGCGTACAAGCGGGTTTGCCCAATATTACGAATAGCATGAATTCCCGTCGGACGCACTAATAAGCTATCGCCTGGGTGTAAAGGAATGTCTTTGCCATCACAAACGGCTAACCCTTCTCCTTTGAGAATAAAAAACATTTCTAGAGCAAAATGATGGCGATGAATAGGGGTACTGCCACCTGGATCAAAAATTTCGACACATACCGTTAAAGAGTCATCTGCAATGCTAGAGTCAAAAACAATGGCTAAACGATTAGTATCTTGGGGACTAATACGAAAGACTTGATAGTCTTCAGGACATTTAATCACTGGAATCATACAGTGATCACTCAACATTTGAGGATTGGTACTCATGGCAATTCAATCAACTCTCAGAAAATTGGGTTGTTATTGGTAATATAGCGATCTTGAGCAGCCTCTGTTGCCCTTCAAGGAAGTAAGTTACTCAAGCAAATGTCAAGAGATTCGTTAGAATATAAGATAAGACTTTTCTAAAAATTGCTGAGGAACTAAATTAACGTTAAAAACTTGTCTAAATTAGACACCTATTCTTAAACCTAGCAAATACTGTTATGACAAACAGACCAATTAAGGTTAACACTTAAGCTATTATCGAAAATTAAGACCTAATCGTCAAACTTAAACCTTGCTATTTGATTTTTCTATCACGAGAAAGCCATCCATTTACGTTAATACACAATGACCACAGATAACATCCGATTACGAAACGAGTTTATTAATACACAAGTGATCACCCGTGACGGGGGCAAAAAATTAGGGGTCGTTAAAGAAATTTTGGTTGATATTGACCAACGAGAAGTTGTTGCTCTGGGACTCAGGGATAATATGCTCTCTGTGTCTGGTATGCCCCAATATATGTATATTACCAGCATTCGCCAAATTGGTGATGTCATCCTTGTTGATAACGAAGATGCCATTGAAATGGTGGATATCGATGCTTACAGTACCGTAATCAATAGTGAAGTGATTACCGAAGCTGGAGAACCCCTAGGCCGAGTGCGGGACTTTCAGTTTGATTTAGCAACTGGCAAAGTTTCCTCAGTAATCATCGCCTCTTTGGGCTATCCTCAAATCCCCGATCAAGTGTTGAGTACCTACGAAATTCCTATTGAAGAAATTGTTAGTAGTGGGCCTAACCGTTTAATTGTTTTTGAAGGCGCAGAGGAACGACTAACTCAACTAACGGTTGGGGTATTAGAACGCCTAGGCATTGGTCGAGCGCCTTGGGAAAAAGAAGATGAAGATTATATTTATGCGCCCCCAACGGCTCGCCCCGAAAACCAATTAGGAACAGGCATTCCCGTTCGTACTCCAGTAGAAGCACGACAACCTGTGATGGAAGAACGTTGGGACGAAGATACTTGGGAACAACCCATTACTCCCCCACCCCCAAGGCGACAAGCAGAGTCTATCCGTTACGATGAGTACGAAGAAGAAGACAACTGGGGAGAAGTCAGACGAGAAGAACCCGTCTCTTATGAACCACCTCTTCGAGTAAAAGACGAAGAGTATGATTATGATGATGTTGAAGGCGATGTCTGGGATGACGATGTAGAACCAGAACCCTATAACCCTCCCCGTGTTAATATTCCCCAAAAACAAAAACAGGCCGAATATTACGAGGAAGAAGCATAATCATTACTCGTTTAGACGTTTCCCACCTCCAGGTTTAACGGGTGGGATTCGCTTTTTTTGGGAGTTTTTGAAATAATTGGGCAACTTTACTCAAATCCTTGTTTCCTGGCGATCGCTCAACCCCACTAGATAAATCAATGCCATCGGGATGCAATAATTGCAGTGCTTGAGTGACATTATCAGGGGTTAACCCTCCCGCTAGCAACCAAGGAAGAGGCGGTTTAAATTTCCTTAAGGTGTCCCAATCTAAGTTTTGACCTGTTCCCCCTAATTGATGGGGATGGTAAGCATCTAATAATAGGGTATCTACCCACTCAAGATAAGGGGTAATTTTTGCTAAACATTGGGAAGTTTGGATTCTAAAGGCTTTTATCACCTCAATTTGGCTGTGCTGTTGCTTAAGCTGACGACAAAATTCAGGAGACTCGTCCCCATGAAGTTGTATTCCCGTCAAGGCAGAGCTTTCTAAAACACCTTGAATCTCTCTAATATTGGCATTGGCAAAGACCCCAATACAATTAATTGTGGCAGGAATTTCTTGGACAATTGCTTTAATTTGCAAAGTGCTAACATAGCGAGGGGACTGAGACACGCAAATAAATCCTAAATCCGTTGCTCCCAATTGAGCGATCGCTTGTCCTTGTTGGACTTGAGTGATGCCACAAATTTTCACCCGCATTGTTATTTGATCTCCTTGAAGTGTTAAGTATTCAAACAAAGTGAAATTTTCGACAACAGAGATCTCTATAATGCGTCTTATTTAGACAAGTAGACTAAAACCAGGAGTCACAAAATAAGATGCTCTCAACTTCCATCATACTTGCTCAAGCGAATACGGCTGCCACTGTTCAATGGAACTTGTCAGTGGCAACTATCATGATTTTTGCTAATCTGTTTGCCTTTATTGTGGGTTATTTTGCTATTCAAAAAACTGGTGCAGGCCCTGATTTACCCTTACCTCAATTAGCTTCTCGGAAAAAATTTGGACTACCAGAATTACTAGCCACTGGCAGTCTTGGTCATATTTTAGGTGCTGGCATTATTCTCGGTTTATCAAATGCTGGTGTTCTCTAAGTTAATTAGGGCATTGAATTTTCTATACTTCGAGGTGTCTTGAGGGCAAATAATCCTGGAGGAAACCTCCAGGTTTTGCGATCGTTCTCAAACTCTAGCACTAAAGTTTTTATTGATTAACTTAGATTCGGTAAATCACAGATGAGACAAGTCATTATTTATCCTGGAGAAAATGGTTATTGGGTTGCTCAATGTCCTAGTTTACCTCCTTGTATTAGTCAAGGGAAAACAAAAGAGGAAGCGATCGCCAATATTCAAGAGGCAATTGAACTCTATCTAGAAGTTCTCCAAGAAGAAGGTCGTGTCATTCCCGAAGATCGAGTCGAAACAGTTACCCTTGCTCTATGAGTAAATTACCTCAAATTTCAGGGAAAGAGTGTATTAAAACTTTGGAAAAAGCGGGATTTTACCTAAAACGTCAAAAGGGTAGCCATATTATTCTGTGTAGAGACAAACCCTTTGCAGAAGTAATCGTTCCTAACCATAAAAACCTTGATAAAGGGACTTTAAGAGCCATCATTCGGCAAGCAGAGTTAAATGTGGATGAATTTATCGAATTGTTAAAGAATAAATAGTTAATGGTGTTGGACTGCGTTCCCGAATCCAACCTACGAGATTGACATTTGTCTAGTCAATAGTACGATAGCCCTATTTTTTGCCGTCAGGCAATGCTTTCAGAAGCTCTCTTTTTTTAGTAGCTGCCATGCCGACCTTGATAATCAATGAAGAAGCAAGAACCCTTCGATTTTACCCCCATCAACATTTGAATTAGGGACAAACAGGTGTTTGTCCCAACAGAAGTAAAGTTATCGACAATAATTAACTGGCAAAAACCTTAAGACTAGAAAGCTCATTTAAGTCACCTTCTAAAGCAACTTCTCTTCCATTAGCGGCTAAATGACGCACAATTTTATAAACAGCTTCTATCTCATCAGGTGATCCTGCTTTGGTAGCTAAGGTGGAAAGATCTAACGCTTCACTGGTTTCTTGAATCACCTTTTGTACTGTTGTTTGTAAGTCCAAAATAGAAGCAGCCATTTTCTTACCCGCTTCTACCCCAGGTTGGTGATAGGCATTAACATTCACCAACGATCCATAAAAACTCACTGCCCTTTCATACAAGGCAATTAATGCGCCCACTGTGCGAGCATTAACTTGAGGAATGGTAATCGTAATTGAGTCACGATGATTCTCGTATAATGCTTGTCTGGTTCCTTGAATAAATCCGGATAAAAAGTCTCCTGATGTTACCCCAGGTTCTAATTCAAACGGTGTTTCTCGTCCATCTTCTAAGACTTCAATAAAGGTAGCAAAAAAGTTAGGAACCCCTTCTCTTAATTGTTGGACATAAGCATGTTGATCCGTTGATCCTTTATTCCCATAAACAGCAATGCCTTGATAGACGGTATTGCCATCAAGATCTTTTTCTTTACCCAAAGATTCCATCACTAACTGTTGTAAATAACGACTAAACAACAGCAAACTATCTTTGTAGGGAAGAATCACCATATCTTTTTCCCCTTTACCATTGCCAGAATAATACCAGGCGAGGGCGAGTAATGCTGATGGGTTAGTTTTGAGATCTTTAACCCTGGTTGCCTCATCCATTTCTTTGGCCCCAGCTAACATCTCATAAATAGCAATGCCTTGTAACGCTGCAGGTAATAAACCGACAGCAGACAATTCTGAGGTACGTCCTCCCACCCAGTCTTGCATAGGAAACCTTGCTAACCAGTCAGTGGCTAACTGATCCATCTTACTGCCTGGCATAGTTACAGCGACAGCATGGGGTTCAAATTTTAACCCATTGGTTTCGTATGCGTGTTTGATCTCTAACATTCCGTTGCGGGTTTCGGGTGTTCCTCCGGACTTGGTGGTGATGAGAACTAGGGTACTTTTTAGGCGACTGCCAATTTTGGCTAGGGTGCGATCAATGCCTGCGGGGTCAGTATTATCAATAAAATGAATGGCCATGGGAGGAAATTCAGAGGATAATGCTTCAGCCACAAATTGCGGCCCCAAGGCAGATCCCCCAATACCAACGGAGAGGACATCAGTGAATTTATCTGCTGTAGGGGGTTTGATGGTTCCTTCGTGTACCTTTTTGACAAAAGCAGTAATATTTTTTAAGGGTTCGGTTATTTCCTTTCTCACTTCATCATTGGGGGCTAATTCTGGGGCCCGTAACCAATAATGTCCCACCATTCTATCTTCATCTGGGTTAGCGATCGCTCCGTTTTCTAAGGCTTCCATATCCTGAAAGGCTTTGTCAAATTTTGGCTGAAGACTATTAACAAACTGATCATCGAAGCGCATCCGGCTAATATCTAGATATAGTCCTAATCCTTCATGATAATATAGCCAGTTTTGGTAACGTTGCCAAAGTTGTTGTTTATTCATAGGAAATATTGAAGAATTTCATCACTTATTGGAGATTATTTATTGATCTCCCTCAATTGATTTTAGATACAGATGCTAGGAATTCGGGGTTAAGATTTCGTTATTTTTTCTGGGAATGACAACATTAGTTTCTTGACTTGAAGTAATCTAAAAGTCATCCATATAAAGATTTGTGGTTCTAGAAAAAACACAATTATTGCTTGATCATTGGATAATTAACTACCTAATCATAACTAATTACTCATTTGAA
>JBCDDV010000066.1:0-8569 GCA_039180145.1 Cyanobacteria bacterium P01_G01_bin.49
AATAAAATTTGGTATAGAGAGACAAATAATCTTAATCAAGCTCATCAAAATGTGAGGCATTTTATCAATTCTGCTAGTCAAATTGAAGACTTGTTAAAACAATATACTTTTAGTATGACTAAAGCTGTGGAAAAAATTAATTTTAGAGTCAGTCAAATAGAAGCACAAACTTCTATGAAGAAAACTGGAAATTTCATGTCTCGTCTAGATTCGACAGTAAAAAATTCCAGTCAAAGAATTGAAGGGGTGTTGAATAGATTAGTAACTGTAGTAATTGCTTTACTGCTAGTTGGAATTTTTATTGGTTGGGTTGTTGTGACAAAAATGTAAGAAAAATGGCAAGAAATAGAAAATATAAAGAAGCTTCAATTTTTGAGTTAATGTCTGACATTTCTTTGTCTACATTAGGACTTTTTTTGGTGGTTTTTGTGATTTATGCCCTAATTTTTAATTCTCGGAGTTCTGTACTAATAAATAAGAGCGATCATTTAGAGAGAGAGGTTTCTAGATTAAATGAAGATAATCAACGGCTTCAGCAACAGAATTCCGAATTAACTTCAACAAATTCTCAACTCATGTCTGAAAAGAATGAGGCTATTGAAAATAGTCAAAATTCTCAGAATCAAGTTAATAGATTAAGAGGAGAATTAAATGCACTATTAAAACAAAATAAATACACTGGATATTATACTGGTAATTTTACAAGTAAAATGTTTTTTGGTGGGTGTAATAGTGATAATTTTGAAATAATTGAAGGAGAAGAAACAATAGTTTATCTGCCACAATTAAATTTAATTGTGCATTCTTTAAAATCAAAATATGGTACACTTAATTATCGTTATACGGGTCATATAAATGGCAATACTTTTACCATTGACTCTACAGAATATAGTCGAACTAAACAAATAGAAGCTTGTGAGGAAAAAAGGTCACTTGTGATTAAATTTGAAGATGATTCTTTAAGGCTTTATTATAGGTCTGATGATAATTCTGAACTTGTTGAAGATTCTATTTTGCAAAAGTTAGAGTAGTTAGTTGTAGTGACCAGCAAAGCTGAACTTGGGCATCGGCAGAAACTGATCGCCCAAAATCATCTTTCAAATTGCTGTAGAGCTTCGTAGATACCATACTTTTCATATAGAGTCATATCATCAATGATATCAAGGCATAGTAATTTTAAATCTTTGTCTTCAGCCTCGCTATACATACGAATTAGTAATTTACTTGCAATCTCTGTACCATCGCTATAAGTACCTAAATTTTTTATGAACCTTTCAAATACTGATAAGGTAACTAATTCTGAAAGTTTAGCTGTTGTTTTTTCCAGACCATGAATTAAGTCATAAGCTTTATCTTTAAATGCCTCACTATCAATAAAAGCTTCAACTAGGTTAATGTAGTTACCTAACTCCTCTCCCTCAAATCTGCGGAAGCAACTAGCTGTTAGAGCGCGAACTTTTTCATCAGAGTCATTGAAAAGTTGAATCAGACTCCTTTTACAAAATTCACGAAAATGTGCAGAGCGAAGATTTGCAACAAATATTTCTGCTGCTGAGAGTCGATGGTTTTCTGTCCCTGACAGGCAATGGTTGGCCAAGTCACTGACTTCCTCATTTACCAATGATAATAAACAAGCTTGTCTAGCTCCAGTTCTCACTACCTTCGGTAATTCAGAAGTAATCATTTGCTCTAACACTGGTTTTAATTCCTGGCAGTGTGTTTGTAGAGCGTAGTACAAAAATTTTCCAACTGTTTTTGTTCCTAAAAATTCTTCATCTGTTTTACAGAGTTCTAAAAATAGCCTAACAGCCATATCTCTGTCATAATTCAACATTGCTGTTAATACAATGGCAGCACATGACCTGACAGCAGTAGAAGGGTCTTTTACTATTTGCTCTAAAACAGTTGAAAAGTGTGAAGCGCGACTCTTATCTGCAAAAATTAACTTAGCTATAGAATATACAGCACGACCTCTGTTAGAATTAATCCCCACCCCTAAAATATCTTCTCGGTTATCAAAATTGCTACTGTTAGTCTGAGTTTTCCATAACTCTGTTGATGGGTCTGGGTCATTCAAAGCATAATAAATCAGAATTTCAAAATCTGAAATTGTCCAAGGTAATTTAGCCAGTTTCTCAAATAAATAACTCATCGATTTACCGCACGGGTGTTGTGGTAATTGATGGCAGTGCTGACAAATACTCCGGACTATTTCTATATCAACGCTTTCTTCTGTCTCAGCAATTCCTCTCAAAACAGCATTAAAGTATGAGACGTTGGTATCGTTGGGAAATTGTTTGATTAGAGAAGCAAAACGAAGTGGTTTTTGCTTAACCTGTTTTTCCAAAACTATTGATAGTCCACCAGCTCCTCCTTTTACCCTTCCATCTTTGAAATCTGAAAGATCATTATTATAGGTAACGATCGCTTTTAGCCACTGCTCGTCAGTCATTTTTTCTGATCCCTCTTCAGGGATTGGAGACCCTATTGTATAAACTTCTAAACTTTCCGGCGGCTCAATTTTTCCAGGCGCTTCTACCCAACCCATAGGTATAAATTTGCGTTCTAGCTCCTCTAATTTCCGAGTAATTGTTTCACTACATCGAGAAGGAACGATAGCACTAAGCAAAACACATTGACCATAACCTCTAGAATAGAGAAATTTGTGATTTTTTTCCCATGCAGGATAGTAATTTAGAAGAGTTTTCTCTAGTTCCTCCAAACATTCGTCAGAACAATAAGGAGTAGTTGCTTCTAGCAATTCCTTACTCGGCCAAAAAATAGCTGCATGGGAATTACCTGTAGAAATTAAATAACCTGTATTGAATCTTGTGGGTCGTTGGCAAAGATAATTAATCGCTTCGTCAGCAAATATTTTCCCATTTGCCGTATAAGCACGAATTAACAAGTATTGAATTGTTTCAAATTCTGAAAAGTCCAATTGATTTTTGACAAAAGTAGCAAAGATTTCAGGCTGTTCTACTGCTAAACTAGATAGTGCTGTTTCCATTGCTTCTAGTATTACATCAGTATCAGTGCTACTACTACCATAAGTACGGTATTCCCAAACTGCATCTTTCCATGGCACATCGTTTTCCTTATATGCTGTTAATTCCATCACCCGAATCATAAAGGGAAGAACATTTTCAACAAAAGCTTCAGGAGAATTTTTGGCACTATCCATGAAAATTCGTTGAGCAAATTGGCTATTGGGAATCGTGCCATTTCTTCGCTCAAATGGATTAAGTTCGTTGTTGACAATACTGATGTTCAAGAGTCGATTCAGATAATGACCAATGACCTCACAACTCCAGTCTGGATGCTTTTTTGGCAAAGAATAAATTAGATTCCAGAAATCACTCTTTAAAGCAATAGGATATTTCACTTCATCAAGAAGACCTTCATCAATTAGCCGTAGAAATAGTTCAAAAAATCCTCGCCCTGCAGCAATATCAGCTTTATGCACTAACATAATCAGACGTTTTTGCCAAGCATCCGATACACCTATATATGGCTCTACTATTTCTGCAACTCGATCTGGAAGTTGTCTTTGGATTATTGATAGAAGAATACTTAGGCACTCTATCAGCTCCTCATCACCGCTATTCAGCCAGTCGTGGATAACATTGAGATCGTCAAGTAGCTTAAACCAACTTACAGAACTATAAAAAATCTGCCAAACTTTATCTTTAAGGGGATACGAGTCATTGAGCAGAGGAGCAATAATTTCCCATTCCTCTTGTTTAGGGTCTTCTAGGTTGATAAGTAGAGCTAACACTACTTGTTTTATGTGAAGCCGAATATCTGAACTGGTTAGTAAATTTTCCAGGTCATCAAGGTAGAGTTCAAAGTCATTATCTCTTTGATGCAAGAGAATTTGCCTAACTTGAGCGCGTCGAAATAAATGTTGTTCGTCACTTGTGAGAAATGACAGTAAATCAGTTTCACTACCATAAAATTTATCAGCAAATGCGTAGTCAAAAAAACTTTCGTGAAAAAAGGAAATACGTCCATTATCTTTAGTCAGAATATGTTCGGATACCATAAAATCAACAGTGTCTTTAAAACTACGAACAGTTGTTTTAGGTGCAGATAAAGTTTGCTTTCCACTCATATATTCACAAAGAGCATCAATTACTTGAGTCCATTTTTCTTCAATTGAATATCCCAAACGCTCTCTCAACTTATTTCTTTTACTGTGACAAAATTTATCCAACAAATCTTTCGCGGTTTTAAAATTAAGAACATTGATAGTCTTATCCTCTATTATTTCTGCTAACAAACTTAAATGTAGGGGAATTGATAATAAATCTTGCTGTTTTTGATTCAACCTTGCTACATCCAAACCTAATTTACTACATATCTCCTTTACCTTTGTATGAGTTAGCTTGTTTACAGAGACAGTTTCTACAATTCCCTCCTTATCTGTTAAGCGTCTGATTCGGGAATCGTTATCTACATCAAATTTTCGGCAAGCCAGAAGTAAGCGA
The DNA here is from genome assembly GCA_039180145.1 of Cyanobacteria bacterium P01_G01_bin.49. Lineage (GTDB taxonomy): Bacteria > Cyanobacteriota > Cyanobacteriia > Cyanobacteriales > Microcystaceae > JBCDDV01. Next base: position 4,491 of record JBCDDV010000066.1, read on the forward strand.
ATATTCGGAAATGTTTCGGCTTGTTTAATAATTCTATCGATGCACTCAAAGAAACTCGGATTGCGTCCAGAAGCAGTGCTAACTGCATCAACTTGATCTATTATCAGTACACATTTACGACCCTGGGACACAGCAGCCAGAACATTAGTAGGAGAGCCAGGTAGACCTTCTAGCTGTTTGCCAAGGCTATCGAGTGATTGTGTTGGTTTTAAGCGATCGATACGGAATGCAAGCATTGGCCAAGATTTAGCTCCTAGTTTTTTGACAACTTGACCTATGACACCACTTTTACCAACTCCTGCTTCTCCTGTTAGCAAAACACCACGTTTTTCACTGCTTGAAGAAGTTAACTTATCGACAACAATACTCACCTCATCCCTAGTAATTATTTCTCCACCAATATTCTCATTCTTAAATCTATTAAAGTATAAGTTATTAACCTTATCAACAGCATCTAAAACATGACGGTCTTTATGCCACTCCCGTCTCCGATATTTTCGTTCCTTTGTTAGGTAGTGCCAGATCTCCCATGCAGTTAGTTGATGATGGATTTTTTCCAAAGCTAATTCTGCTAGTTCACATCTGATTGTTTTTGGATCGCCTTCTACTAAAGAAGCTATACGGTTCTCAATAGTATCAACAAGAAAATCTTCACCAACCGTTTCAACGTAAACCCTCTTGAGTCCTTCGTAAGCTTCTTTTTCAGAACAATTATCCCACTTTTCGCGGAGTGTTTGAAAATTAGCAGACAATTTTTGATTCAGAAATTTATCCTTAAACTCTTGCCATGAAGTTGAGTCTTTTGCTCTATTAGCTAGTTCATTTAGTTCATCTGCATCCTGAGTAGAAGCAAAAAAACAATCCACATTTGGATTTTTAAGAGCTTCCCAAAAATCTGATAACACATGAGTTTTATTTTTCAGGACACTAAGAGTCCATTGTCCACGACCTGTTATTTGTCGCTTTACTTGATAACATTTCGTGCGATTTCCTTGACACACAACAAATTCAAAAGCATCCTCACCCGGTTTTTCTAATTGGATAAATTCAGCTTTCTCAGCCATAACATCAAGCATACAGTAAACCGTCCAACGACCTTCATAACGATTGCCTATTTTGTCAGCAGCACCACCAGGTAAGGGCATAAAAATTTTACTCCTTTAGTTGCAAATCTAGAAATAGTTTTGATAATTGGCTTATAGCGATCGCTCCCTGGAACTGGAATGACTTAATTACTTATCCCACACTTTGCTGATGCACTACCTTATATTCTTTGAAAAGACAAAATTCACATTAGACATCTCCAGAAAATAAACAAGTCTTTTATTTAACCATTGCCTAGGATAGCTGAAGAAAGTAAAAGTCACCATAAAAATCATTTTTAGTACCTTTTTCCTCAAAATATCTTCCCAGATGAGCTGTTGCCTGTTGCCTGCTCCTACAAAAAATATATATCTTTTTCGGAGATGTCTATTCACCATTTATATTTTTCATAATACTTTGTCCCCCCCAAAATTTAATCTAACTCAAATCCTCCTAAACTCCTCTGTTTCTGAAGTTCCCGCTCTCTTTCTCTATTGTATCTATCTAATACTTGCCTAAGTTGTTCAAAATCAGTCGCGGTCAAGCTTGAGCCGTTATCCTGCCATCTCCCCTCTTTCCACTTGGCATCCAGGACAATTTCTTGAGTTTCATTTTCCCGTAGGGTGAGACGCTGCTGCTCTTCATTCCAAGCTACCGTGCGATGCTTACCTTTTAATTCAAATGTCTGTTCATTATTTAGCAAGTATACCAGTTTGGGGCTAAGGATTTCAACCCATTGCTGTTGCTGGTTTTGCTCCTGTGGTATTTCAGATAATGCGCACTTATCTACAGATGGTTGAGTTGCTTCGGGGTCTGCTTCGGTCGAGCCTTGTTGAGCTGTACCTTTCTTTGCAAGTGAAGATTCAGATGAGAAAAATTCAGATAATGCTCTAGACTTGCCTTGCTCGACACTTTGATTAAATATTTCGGAGACGGCATTTATAGCTGCTTCTAATTTTGCAGCTTCAACAGAGTCGGTATCTACATCGCTTGCTGTGGGAGCTGTTCCAGTAGGGGAATTTTCCGCAAAATCCTGTTTTGGACTGGTTTCTATGGCTTCCTTGTTCTTGTTAATCTCAGATTGATAATATCCTTCTAAGGCTCTCAACATCTTCTCTGCTCCTGGTTCTGGAGAGGTTGAGTCAGTATCCGCTTCTAATTCTAGTGAGGTTTCTACTGTTAGGGTTGAGCTGGATACTTCGGGTAATGTTTCATCAGTACGCGGTGGACGCTCTTCAACTGGCAACCTGTACCTTTCAAGTCCTGCTGCATCTGTCTCAGGTTCATAAGTAACTCCACGTTTCTGCAAACCGCTCCAACTATATGCTTTACCCAAGCTACTCCCTTTGAAGGCCAAACCATCCAGCTCAAATGAAAATCCATTCATCCTCCCAGTTGAGGCTACATTAGCTCTGACAATAACTCCTTTGTCTTCTAACCGAAAAGCAAACTGAGGAGCTGTTGGTTTGTCAGCTACTGCCTCATCTATCAATTCCTGTAACTGTACCCGTGGCGGTGTAACTCCTAACCTTTCTGCTTTGTGGAGTTCTTTATAGGTTGCTCTCTTCTTCTGTGCAGGTTTGAAAGCAACGCGGGTGAGGTTATATTTTTCCTCCAACTGTTGGGTTACTTCTATTGCCTTGTATACTTCCCACTCTCCTATCCAGGCTTTACTATCACCTCCTATCCTGCTGGCAACTATATGAATATGATCGTGTTCTTTGTCATTGTGACGCACTACTACATAAGGAGTGTAGTCACTGAAACCCATACCCTGCATAAAATCTTTGGTTATCTCATCCCACTGTTCATTAGTAGGATGTTCCCCTGGAGGTAAGCTTAATGAGCAATGCCAGACGGCGCGTTCAATATCGGGGCGGAGTTGACGCACTGCTACAAATTCTCGCGTTAATTGTTGTGGGGAAGCTCCTGCCATATTGCCTCCCACTATTATTGGAGCTTTGTCTCCAGTTGCTTTGTTACCTTTGTCAAAAATGTAGTTGAGCAAACCTTTAAAAGTTTTGCCTCTAGTTATCTTGGCTTTCACTGTTCGACTTTGCGGTTAACAACTCAGAACGCACACTTACCAACAGTCTTCTAATTTCTGATACTTCAGCTAATAAGTCTGGAGGGCAGTCTGTCAAAATTCCACTATTTATTGCTCGTTGAAATTGGTTGAAGTTAGCACCTAGTTTTCCTAAAGCTAACCAAGCCTCCCTATTTATTTCTGGAACTGTGGGAGGTAATTTATCTAGGGCAGCACATCGGCAATACTCACCTCGCAGCATTCCACCCGCAGCTTCCCGTCTGGAATCAATTTTGTCTAGTTCTACTTTGTTTACTCTTGAGGAAATTGAATGAACTCGCTTTTCTCCAGGCGGTAAAGTTTTGCCTCTCCTTGATTTGTATTTGCTGGTTGAATCACTCATTAGACATCTCCGGAAAAGAGGGAGTAGGGAGTAGGGAGTAGGGGGGAAGAATTAATAATTTATTCGCATGGAATTGATTTTATTTCAATTATCGGAGATATCTATTACTTGTGACAAGAAAATATAATCATCTTATAAATAAAACAAAAAGTTACAATTATAGTACAATCTCTTTGACAGACGACATTTTCAAATAACTATCTGTCAATGGCAACCCCCCGACCGATAGGGAGCGGGGGCGAGGCGATCGCCGAGGCTGAAAGGCAAGCGCAGCGCAGACTACAGCTTGCTTACCGGACGACAATCTTATATTGTAACAGTCCATTTCTGTGCTGTCAAGGTCTCGCCGGGGTCCTTTTGCTGCTGTGATCCTTATACCCTCTCCGGCTTCTCTACTTTTTCTTTACTCTACTATACATCAATATACACTATTTTTATCTTATTAGACTACTTCTTCCTGCTTTTTCCACCTAATTTTTCTCAGTATTTATACTGAAATATTATTTTCACTTGTCTATATGAATTTTTGATGAGAATAATACTATTGTAGTTGAAGAGTTAAGAAAT
>JBCDDV010000067.1:0-8541 GCA_039180145.1 Cyanobacteria bacterium P01_G01_bin.49
GGAACAACCGCAAAACTTTTAGGATTAATTGGAAATCCGTAGATTTATTCGTGAAAAACAGATGCACGAATGATACTAAGTTAAGGCGGGTAAAATATCTGAATAACTAAATAGAACGAGATCATAGGGAAATCAAAAAAATAATGAATGCTGCTTCGAGGACAATTAGAGGGATTGAAACGATGCAGATGATTAGAAAAAGACAGGTAGAAAATGTCAGTAAGGGAGATAGTTTGTCTCAAAAAAAATTTATTGAGTCTCTCTTTGAAATTACTGTTTAAAAAGTTGAGAAAGCATAGGGTACCTGTACTTATTGAAAGTTTTTGCAATGCTACCGAATTAAACCCTAATTTATTAATTAATTATGGTCAACTAATGATATGATTTTTAAAGGCAAAGCGAAGTAATTCAGCGCGATTACTCGTATCTGTTTTTCGTAGTAGGCTACTCACATATTTTTCGATAGTACGAGGACTTAAGTGAAGATGTTGACCAATTTCATTGTTGGAGAGTCCTGTGCTTAATAAATCTAGAACCTCTGTTTCTCTAGGGGTAAGCTGCAAGCAGTCAAGTTGTGCCTGGATAGAAATTTTAGCCGCTTCTTCCCGTGCTAAGACTTTTTGATTTTCGGTATTTTGCTCAGAAAAACGCCGTTCAGATTGAACTACTTGCGATCGCTCTAATAAATTACGAATAACTGCCTTTAATTCTTCCATTTCAAAGGGTTTGGGCAAATAGAGGTCACACCCTACTTGATACCCTTGAATTCTCTCTTCTGTGGTACTGCATTCGGTCAAAAAGATAACCGGTAATAAACGAAATTCAGGGCGTTGTCGTAATTCTTTGACTAACGTATAGCCGTCTTTTTGAGGCATTTTGATATCAGATATCAACAAATGAGGGCGATAACTCTGGACGAGGGAAAACGCATCTTGACCGTTTTGAGTCACAATGACACCGTAACCCTCAAGTTCTAGGTAATCTTTAACCGCGACACGAATCCCAGGATCATCATCAGCAATTAAAATCAGTAGAGGCATAGGTTGAGTTTATCTCATTACTTATAGGGTATCATTTTTTGGTGTTTTCTAGAGATCATGATTAAGTTGAGTCCCAATTATTATTAATTTCTAAATGTAACTGGGTTTTTCCTTTGGAGTTAATAAAAACCCAAAATAATAAATATCTTTGTTTAATGATCAAACAATGATTTTCAGGATATATGGGATATCTGAAACAAGCAGTTTAAATTTGTAAAACTGGTTGCTGCTATCCAACCACAAAACAGGTTAACTAACGTCAGTTCGGGTTAAGGAATTGGGGAGTTCTGTTGATTGTTCATTGTTGATTGTTCATTGTCTTCCCATCTCACAGTTTCTCTTCACACTAGCCTTTTTCTTATCCCGAACTCAGGTTAACTAATATGAAATCGCTTAATGTTTGCTACAAATGACTGCAAGGCAAGGGAGCAGGGAGAAGGGAGCAGGGAGCGGGGAGAAAGGAATAAAAAAACTAAGTGTAGCATTCTTTTTTCCATTTCATATAAGATCATCACACATATATAGCAGTTCTCATACTGGTGAGGTACAAAGGTTATCCATTTGAGGCAGGTGTTAGGTGTACCTCATGAGTTCAAGAAACGCTATAGTCAAACCTATTGATAAGTAATAGGTTGTAATTTCTGACTTATTGCTCTTTTACTCCTGATAATTTGTCAAGACCTCCCGACTAAATTTCACCACGAATTTCTTCTACGATTCCATCACGGATAACAATTTCTACATTCAATTTTTTGACTAAATTATCGCCTTTTTCGATGCGGAAAAAACTTTCCATTTGTGCTTGAACGACTTCTTGATCAAGTTCTAATAATTGAACTTGCTGCATTTGTTGTAAAAATTGATTTTTCCGTTCTAGGATTTCACTTTTCTTCTGGTTAACTTGGAGTTGAATATTATCAATTTGTTGGCCAACTTCTGGGCCAGGAGGAGAAATACTTTGTTTTTGGATCTCAGTAATTGCCCGTTGTCCTTGCATATCCAATTGTTGCATTTGGCTGTCAATTTGACTAATTTGTGATTGTAGTTGCTGCTGCATTTCTTCTTTCCAGCGAGTTGTAACAATGACCTTGACGTTCACTGGTCGTTTTAACAGTAAGCTGGTGTTTGCATCATCCATAGTCTTTTATCCTTTGGTTAATCTCTTCGTTATAGGGCAATGATCTTGACCGAACATTGAACATTGGACATTGACGAGCGGTCTCGTAGAGTGCGGAGCGACTCGGCGAGGTTTCCTCGCCTAGAGCATGCGCGAGTTGAACATTTTGGTTTCAGGTTCCTCTCCCTTCAGGAGTCCTGGATTCGGAGGTTTCCTCCGTATATAGAAGGACGTGGAGAAAGCGGACTTCGGACGGGTTCCCCGTCCAAAGAAATTAGGAGTTAAACATTCCGTCAATCATACCCTGATACCGTTCCGTGACCACGGGACGTTTGATTTTTAGAGTTTGAGTCATCAGTCCATTTTCAACAGAAAAGGGTTCTAAAATGATTTCAAAAACTTTGATTTGGTCATCAGGGCGATATCCTGGGCGATTTTTGACTTCCCGATTTAATTCCTGACGAAAGAGATCTTGAACAGGTTTCCCATAAAGATCGCTGTTAAGCGTATCTTCTCTTGACCCATTTTCTGGGGGTAATTTTAGGGTAATTTGTTGGGTTTTTGACCAAGTTTGGATGGCATCTAAATTAGGAACAATTAAGGCGCCCAATGCTTTTTGATCTTGTCCCACTAACATCATTTGATCAATGTAAGCACTTCTTGTACAAGCATCTTCAATGGGTTGGGGTTCAATATTTTCGCCGTTGCTTAAAACAATGGTATCTTTGGCCCGACCACTGATCACCAGATCATTCATAGGTGTGATCCATCCTAAGTCTCCACTATTAAACCATCCTTGCGGGTTGATCGCTTTTGCCGTCGCTTCTGGTTTTTTATAGTATCCTTCCATGACTTGGGGGCCACGAATGAGAACTAAACCAGGTTTTCCTTGAGGTAAAGATTCACGAGTATCGGGGTCAACAATCTTAATCTCAGTGTAGGGAATAGGTTGACCTGATGATCCCCGCAGGTTATGACTATGGGTACGTGCATTGGTGACGGGAGAGGTTTCGGTGAGGCCATACCCCACTAAGACGGGAACGTTGATAATTTCATAGAAATCATCGAGGTGTTTGGCCAAAGAACCTCCCCCACTGACTAAGGTTTCAAAATTGCCTCCTAAACCCTCTCGAATTTTTTGATAGACTAATTTATCTCCTAGCTGATGTAAAGGGGCCAATAAAGCAGATTTAAGCCTTGCTATTAATCTTTCTACAGCAGAAGCATCAAAGTGATCTAAGCTTAAATTATTGGCAATACGTCGAGAAAGAATAAAGGTTTGAGAAATATTGAAGAAGAATTGAACAATTTTTTGTTGGGTAGGACTTTGTTCTCTGAGTTGCTTTTGAATACCTTCATAAAGTGAGTCCCAGAGACGGGGAACTCCTACCATATGATGAGGTTTTAGGCGTTTCAAATCGGTCTTAAAATTACGGATATTGGTATAAATAAGGGTACATCCTTGGGATAACAAGAAGTATTCACCACTGCGTTCGTAGGAATGCCAAGACGGTAAAATGCTCAGAACGCGATCGCCTGCTTTGGGTTGAATTACTGCATCTAAATTGTTCACCTGATGCAATAGGTTTCCCTGGGATAGCATGGCCCCTTTGGGTTGTCCTGTGGTTCCAGATGTATAAATTAGTGTGGCTAAATCTTGGTTGTTTTTGGTGATAGGTTGTAAGGTATTTTCTGCCCCTAGTTCCATCAATTGGGGAAAGTTCAGGGTTTTGATTATGTCTTCTTGGTTAGGGGTTTCATCACTGAGAAGAATGATTAATTGTAGTGGGATTTCGTCACAGAATGAACGAATTTTTTCTAAGGTTTTCAGATTCTCAATAATTAAAACACGACTATCACTATCTCTAAGAATATAAGCTAATTCATTGCGATCAGCTTGTGCCGATCTGACCACATTTGCTGCCCCTGCTAACATGGTTCCTTGATCGGCAATAAACCAAAGGGGACTATTATCGGCAATGAGAGAAACTTTATCATCACTTGTGACCCCAAGGGCTTGTAATCCGGCGGCAAATTTTTCTAATTGTTGATATAACTGAGCGAAGGTAAGTTTGACTTCTGGCGTGCTGTGGGGGTCATGAAGTGCCAGAATATTTGCAAACTTTTTAGCAGCGATCGCCCAAATTTCCGGTAAGGAATTAATCGTGGCATATTCAGGTATTGATGTCATGATTTAATCTACCCATATAACTAAGGAATACTTTATCCTACGTCTTTGTTAAGCGGAGGATTAATGTTCCTATATTACAGGTGATCTCTTATTTTTTGGGTAAGGTGAGGTGACAGTTTTTGATAATGAACAGGGCATCACAATTTATAATTTATCGGTATGATTTTTTCTTTAATTGGTTGATGGGCATGGCAATTTATACTTTCTGGATAAGTGCAATAATTGATTAATGCTATGCCCCTACGGATATCATTATTAATTTTATTATTTATGGCTCACTCTTTTCCTCAAAAAAATCGTCGCTCAATTCGGTTATCTCGACATGATTATACTAAGTCGGGTTTTTATTTTATTACAATCTGTACTTATAAACGACAATGTTGGTTTGGGGAAATTATTCAAGGAAAAGTTAGATTAAATCATCTTGGTTTTATTGTTTCTGAGTTATGGAAAGGATGTGAGAAACGTTTTAATTATGTCACTATCGATCAGTTTATCGTGATGCCTAGTCATTTTCATGGTATTTTAGTCATTCATAATATCAATGACGAGCATCACTTATTATCTAAGGGAAAATTTGGAAAACCTATTGTTGGTTCACTGGGAACAATTATTGGGGCTTTTAAATCTGCGGTTTCTAAAAGCATTAATCAGATGAGGAAAACAGCGAAACCTCCTATTTTGCAAAAAAATTATTACGAACGAATCATTCGTAATGAACAAGAATTAAACAATATTCGTCAGTACATTCTTAATAATCCTCTAAAATGGGAATCAGACAGAGAAAACCTTTTGAATCATTTTAGCGTTCAACCCATAGAATTAGATTTGTATTTTTAATAATAAACCCGTAGGGACATGGCATCATTACTCTTAATAATTCAGTGAAATATGGATATTGCCATGCCCAAAGTTATTAATCGTTTTATCATCAATATCAATGATTGGTGGACAAGGCATTTTTTGTCTTGTTTTTATGTCTCGTATCTTATTAACGCCTTATCCGTACATATTCTAGAATATGTTATGCTAAAAAGGTAATTTTTCATCATTAATCAATGAGTCTAGATTACGATCTCGTTATTATTGGTAATACGTTAGAAGCATTGTATGCAGCTTTACAAGCAATAAAATTAAAGGCGCGGGTTGCTTTAGTATTGGGGGAAGCAGAAAGTAATTCCTACACAGAAATTGATCGTTATACTTTTAGTCATTTCACTTATTTTGATCAACACTGGCAAAATTTAACGCAACGGGAAATTAATTGTCAATCAGTTTCTAGCTTAAAAATTTCTCAAATTAAGCAATGGACAGAACAAGTTAAACGAGATTTAAAAGAATATGATTCTCCAGCAAAATTAGCTATTTTAGGGGTTGATGTTATTAATGAATCGGGAGAATTTTGCCGTCTTCCACAATTGGGGTTTGTGCTGAAAAATAGAGTCTTGCGATCGCGTCGTTATTTATTAGCAATGGGATCAATTTCTAGTATTCCTAATATTCAAGGATTATCAGACATAGGCTATTTAACACTTGAAACTTTAGAAATCGATAAACTTCCTAATCAATTAATTGTTTTCTCCCAAAATCCTGTCGGAATTGAAATTGCTCAACATTTAAACAATTTAGGAAAACAGATCACTTTAGTTGTGTCAGAAAGCAACATTTTGCCGCACGAAGATAGAGATACAGTTCAACTCATTCAAGCTAAATTAGAAGCAGAAGGAATTAATTTATTTTTAAATTCTCCCATTACTCAAATCAAAAAAATTGAAGATAAAAAATGGATTCAAGCAGGAAATCAAGCAATTGAAGCAGATGAAATTATTCTAGCTACTCAACCAAGACCAAAAATTCAAGTATTAAATATAGAAGGCGTTAAAGTTAAAGTAGATTTCAATAGAATTATTGTCAATCATAAATTACAAACGACTAACCCCAAAATTTATGCTTGTGGTAGTGTTTTAGGTGGATATAATCTCTACAATATGGCTCAATATGAAGCGAAAATTGCTGTAAAAAACATGATTCTTTTGCCAATTTTTCAAGTCAATTATCAACACCATCCTTTTCAAATGTTTATCAATCCTTGTTTTTCAAGGGTGGGTTTAACTGAAACTCAAGCGAAACAGCAATACGACGATGAGATCATCGTGATCAAACAAAACTACAAAAGCTTAGCAAAAGCCCAAATATTAGATGAAACAACTGGATTTTGTAAGATAATTACCCGTCGTAATGGGACAATCTTAGGGGGTCATGTTATTGGCAATAACAGTGACGAATTAATTAACTTGGTTGCTTTCGCAATTCAAAATAATATCAAAATCCAGCAACTTTCTCAATTATTTCCTTGCCATCTTACCAGTTCTGAAATCTTGTTTCAACTTTCTGAAAAGTGGCAATATCAAAAGTTTCAAGACAAAAAATTCTTAAATAGTTGTTTAGAAACCTTACTATTTTGGCGTAGAAAATGGACCCGATAAAAGTCAAGTACAGAATCAGTTCGTTCCTCAAGCAGTGGCTGCTAGATATTGCGAATAAGTAACTTGGTAAGAGATTGTAAACTAAAATTTATTTTACCGAACTTTCAAAGATCTTAACCGATTTAAAGTTGCAGCTAATTCAAAGCGGCGAAAGAAGATCAATTCTCCTGAAGGAAACTCGCTTAAAATATCTAATCCTTGAGTTGTAATATCTTCTATGACTTTATCCAAAATTTCTGATAAAGTTCGTTGGCCATCTAGATAATTATTTTTAGCATAAATAATAGCAGCAGCAATTGATCGTAATTGTCCAGTTTCTACCAGTTGTTCAACAGCACTTAAATCAATCTCCTCTGTGCCAAAAATAAGTTTATTGAGATCTCTTGATTTTACTTTTGTATCCCATTTTCCTCGACTGGGATCAATACTTTCTGGTAAAGGAATTCTGGCTTTAATTGTCCCAAATTTTTCTCCACTTTCTTTGAATCGTTTATTTTTGTTTTCTTCAGCGATTTTTTGGGCTTTTTCCGTCACATCATCAGGTTGAAAATTATCTATTGCAATAACAGTATTAGCCACATCAAAGTAGTCTCCGCTGCCACCCATTACTAAAATGGTTGACACTTGATATTCTATATATAATTGCTGAATTTTATCGATTAGTGGGGTGATTGGTTCTTTATCTTTTGTAATTAACTGCTGCATGCGATGATCGCGGATCATAAAATTAGTGGCGGCAGTATCTTCATCAATTAATAAAACTTGACTACCTGCTTCTATTGCTTCAATAATATTAGTCGCTTGAGAGGTACTGCCACTGGCATTTGTCGTTGAAAAATTGTCGGTTGAACGTTGTTGAGGTAACTGATTAATAAAAGGGGAAATATTGACACCAGTAATGTTTCGACCATCTTCAGCTCGGATTTTTACCGCCGATGGATCGCTAATCACAAATTCTCTACCATCTCCAGCAATGTGATTATAAATTCCTAATTCTATGGCGCGTAATAAAGTCGATTTTCCATGATAACCTCCCCCAACAATTAGGGTAATACCTTGAGAAATTCCCATCCCTTTGATTAATCCTCTGTTAGGACAATTAAAAGAAACTTCCAAAGATTTGGGTGATTTAAAAGGAACATAATCGATTTCTAAAGGACGGAAATCAATGCCACTTTTACGAGGTAAAATAGATTCATTAGCAAGAAAAGCAACTAAGTTTTGTTGTCTTAATTGTTGACGTATCCAGTCCGCATCTTCGACAGTTTCAACCTGGGTTTGAATTTCTTGAAAATTTAAAGCATGATATTTCAAAGATTGTTCAACAATATCAGGAATATCTTCACATAACATTTGGGAAGCTTGCCGACCTAAAATAGTCCGTCCTCGCGCAGGAAGTCCCACAGAAAAGCGAATTTCTATCTCTTGCTGAGTGACAGTTGCTGCTGTTCTTGCTAAGATTTCTTGTCCAACTTTAATAATAGTAATTCGTCCGCTTTTTCCAGTTCCATTATGACGACTTATTTGAGAACAAGTTTGATTAAATTGACGAATTAAATAGTCTTCTAAAGCAACTTGACGACTGCGGGAACTGTAAAGCGTTGGAGGAAATTTAGCAATAGATTGGGGAATTTTTATGATTAGTTGACTAGGAGAAGCAAAGGGATCACCTTGCACATATTCAATCACTAGAGTAAAGTCAGGAAA
>JBCDDV010000068.1:0-8524 GCA_039180145.1 Cyanobacteria bacterium P01_G01_bin.49
AGGTACAACGCAAAAAGATTTGGTGCTTCGGTGTCAGCAAGGAGATACTACCTCATTTAAACAATTGTATCGACGCTATCAGCAACGGGTGCGAGGGACTCTCTATCAACTGTGCGGTAATGAAATACTCGATGATTTAGAGCAAGAAGTTTTCCTAAGAGTTTGGAAAGGGTTACCCAAACTACGACAACCTGATTATTTTTCAACTTGGTTGTATCGTATTACGTGGAACGTTGCCACTGATAAGCGGCGACAGTTTGCTCAAAATATGTCTTCAGCAGACGATAGTTCAATTTTTCATTTAACACAATCCCGTCCTGAAGATACACCTGATTTAATGCGGTTGCATTACCAAGATTTAGTACAGCAAGGGTTACAGACGCTGAGTTTAGAACATCGTGCTGTTTTGGTCTTGCATGACTTAGAAGATGTGCCTCAAAAGGAGGTCGCAAAAATCTTAAAATTGCCCGTCGGAACTGTAAAATCTCGTTTATTTTATGCCCGTAATCAAATGCGTAAATTTTTGCAACAACAAGGAGCATTGTAATGTCTCATCCCCCCCATGACGAGAAAGAATTAATCTCCTTTATTCAACGATATCGTCCTTCACCTCCTCCTGCAAAATCAACTTGTGAGCAACAGCTATTTTCTAGGATTATCCATGAATCTCAGCATTGCCAACAAAGGCGATTGAAATGGTTAATTCCTAGTGCGATCGCAGCAACTTGTATGACAATTTTGGGAGGATATAATTTGCTACAACCTTCTCCCTACGAACAGTTTGTCATGGAGTCTACTGAGTTGACAACAACAGAGTTAGAAGATTTTATGATAAATACTTGGCAAGAAACAACTTATGTATCAACAGGAGAAACTTTGTCTGAACCTGTTTATTCTCAATGGTTATCTTTAGGGAATCTAGAACCACAATATTTAATTTCTAGTCCCTAACTTTTTGATGAATGAAATTTCTGATTATCAACCGACATAATGGGGAGTAACGATCATGATTGGTAAAGAAACTGCCTTAATTGTAACTATTTTGACGCTCACCATTGGTGGGACTGTTGCTTTGGCTGAATCTGTTAAAGAAACTTCTTCTTCAGTGATGATTTCTTCTGAAACTGAAATTGTTGCTCAAAGAGGTGCAGAAAGAGACGAAAGAGAAGAAAAAGGGCCAGAAAAATTCGTAGAACAGCTTAATCTTAGTGACCAACAGGTGCAACAACTCAGCACCATTCGTCAAAAATACCGTCCTCAGATCGAACAATTGGCAGAAAAAGCAAGAGCGACAGGAGAAGAATTAGGTCAAATGATGCAAGGAAATGCATCGGATAGTGACCTTCGCATTAAGCATCAAGAGATGACAAATTTGCGGCAACAAATGGGTGATTTGCGCTTTGAAAGTATGCTAGAAATGCGAGAAGTATTAACCAATGAACAACGCCAAGAATTTGTCCAATTAATGCAGCAACGTCGTCAACGGAGTAGTTGGCATCGTGGTAATGAGGATTCGACTCCTTAAATTGGCTGGGAGGCATTAAACCACTTGAAAACTAGAGCGTGTCTATGAACGACAAAATAAGATTAACAATGAGACTTCTCACACCCTTTAAAAAAAATAAAAGTAGGGTGAGCAACACTTACCCTACTTCATGAGTCAAGTTGTCAGACTAGTTAACTTTGAGATTAAGCTTATTTTCTCCTTTATATTTGGCATCTTTTACCATTGCAACTAGTTCCCAGTCTCCTTCCATTTCTAGATTGGTTGTTACTTTGAATTTTCCGGGTTCTTCACTTGGTTCAACTTCAACCTCTGAGATCATTGGTTCTTCTTCCCCTTCTACTGGCATTGATGCAATTACTTCAAGTGTTTCTACGGGGACAGTTTCTCCAGTCACACTATCTTGAACTTCGAGAATTAATTCTGTTTCGCCCATAGAAATTTCCTGCTCAGGATTAGCTAAAACAACGGTTGCTGTTTCTTCTTCTTCACCAGCAACAATATCACTTTCTGTTTCAGCAGGAACCTCACTTTCTGTACCAGCAACAACATCACCTTCTGTTTCAGCAGGAACCTCAGCTTGTGTTTCTGTTTCTGTTTGTTCAGGCTCCATCACTTCTGTATCAGTAGAAGGTGAAGTACACGCAAAAGCTAGAAAACTTAGGGGCAGCAATAAAGCAATTAGTTTTTTCATTATCGTATTTTTGGCGTTTCTGAGAGAATAAAAAAGCGTTAGTTATGTCTAACACAAACAAAAAAAACTGTCAACATTTGTGTTAAATTTTCAAGACCATTATAAATTTGACTGTTTTTTAAGGTTTCAAAGACAACTGAAATATTATGATATTTTGACCATTTCTATTAGTCAAAAGATTGACAGATCTTAAGTTTATTGGGAGAATGCCTAACAGTTTTTTATATGAAAGCTTTAAATTTATGTCCCTAGATGTTATTTCAATTGAACCCAAAAATGGCGATCCTCCTCAACATCTTTTAATCATGTTACACGGCTGGGGAGCCAATGCAGAGGACCTAACTCCCTTAACAGAAATATTATCCCTTCCCCATTACCAATTTCTGCTTCCTAATGCGCCTTTTGCCCATCCTCAAGTGCCTGGAGGACTTGCTTGGTATGCCCTAGAAACAGGAAACTACGAAGGCTTAGCAGAAAGTCGGCAATTGCTAAAAAATTGGCTCTTATCTCTAGAAGAAAAGACTGGAATTCCCTTATCTCGTACAATTTTAAGCGGGTTTTCTCAAGGAGGGGCAATGTCCCTTGATGTTGGGGTAAATTTACCTTTAGCTGGAATTTGTAGTTTGTCTGGTTATTTACAGTTTCAACCTGAACCTTTAGCGTCTCCTATCCCGCCAATTTTAATTATTCATGGCAAGCAAGATACCATAGTCCCTCTCAACATGGCTCATCAAGCTAGAGACAAATTAACTTCAATTGATGCCCCAGTAGAATATCATGAGTTTAATATGGGTCATGATATTCCGGTAGAAATACTTCCTCTTTGGCAAAGCTTTATTCTGGCTAACCATTAAAAGGAGCATCTAAATTTAATGACATAAACGATTATCATATTTGTGAAAATACTTGCTTTTTTCTTAAAATTTAAGCAAATAATTGCTCCGGTTATTGCTATTATCTCATCGTTATTGGTAGGAGGAATTTTAATTTTAATTGCCGGAAAAAATCCGTTTGAAGCTTACACTATTCTCTTTCAAGAATCATTAATTAACTATTACGGATTTGCCAATACATTAACAAAGACAACTCCTTTATTATTAGCCAGTTTAGGGATTTTAGTTGCTCTCAAAGGGGGACAATTTAATATTGGCGGAGAAGGGCAAATTTATCTAGGGGCATTGGGAAGTACCTTAGCAGGTTTGTTGATTACTGACTTACCGCGTTTCCTTCATATACCCCTTGCCCTTGCTGGCGGTTTTATTTTCGGGGCATTGTGGGGAATAATCCCTGGCTATCTGAAAGCTTATCGAGGCGTTAATGAAGTCATTACCACTTTACTATTAAATTATATTGCGCTCAATCTAATTAGTTATTTGGTTCATGGGCCATTAGCAGAACCCAACGCTCCGAGCGCTTATTCTCCCCTAATTGCCGAATCAGCCAAATTGCCCATACTGCTTCCACAAACCCTAACCCACGGTGGCATAATTATCGGTGTGATTGGGACAATTATCATAGGATTTATATTAAAACAAACAATCATAGGCTATCAAATTGAAATTGTTGGCTTCAACCCCCAAGCGGCTACTTATGCTGGAATTTCTCTTAAAAAAACCATTCTTTTCCTGATGGCATTATCGGGAGGATTATGTGGATTAGCCGGTGCTTGTGAAGTAATGGGATTAAAATATCGCCTCTTTGAAAATTTTTCCCCTGGATATGGATTTGATGCCATTGCGATCGCTTTTTTAAGTCGAGGGAATATGGTTGGGTTACTACTGACTGCTCTATTTTTCGGGGCGTTATCTAGTGGAGCTAATGTCATGCAGAGGAGTGCTGGTGTTCCTGTGACCATTATTGGTGTGATTCAGGGATTAACCTTGCTATTTATTGCCATCAGTACACAAATAAAACTCAAAAATTCTGGCTCATAAAAAAAAGGCCCTTGAGAGTCTGGCCATGTTTCGACCTCAAGAGCGCTTGTCTTTCGTTCTTACTCCTCACACATTTTTATCTTGACGCAGGTTTTTTGAACAAGTTCCTTGAAGGTGACGCTTTTTTGATTGTCACGATAAACAGACCATAACCAACCTTGACGCTTACCGTTCAATCAAACCATCAATATTTAATAACACTTCACCAGCCATTAATCGTTTAGCAGCATCGAGTAAAACTTCTTCAATATAGGGTTTAACAAAATATCCCTTTGCGCCACGTTCTGCAGCAATACGCTGCATTTTTTTGGCCCCACGAGAGGTAATCATTGCCATGGGAATACGAGAGAGTTTTTGATCTTCTTGAAGACGAGATAATAACTCTAAACCCGTCATCCGAGGCATTTCAATATCACAGAGAATCAAGCCACAAGACAACCCTTCCCGCAGTTTTTCCCAAGCCTCTTGACCATCCCGGGCCTGTTCAACTTCATATCCACCTTTACTAAAACTCATAGATAACATTTCCCGTACCATCACTGAGTCATCAATAATCAACACAACATTACTCTCTATCGGCAATGTAGATGAAGGAGAACTGCTCAGGTCATTACTTGATGTAGATGATGGTTTGACAAAGGGCTTTTTCGTGCTACCAGGGAGTAAAATTTCTCCGTCTAACATTCGTTCTGCTGCATTCAAGAGAGTTTGATCAGGACAGGGTTTAATAAAGTAAGCTGTCGCTCCCAATTGTGCAGCTACTTTGCGGTGACGATCAGCCCCACGTGAAGTCAACAAGGCAACTGGCAAGTGTGAAAGGGCTGAATCTTTTTGTAAGTTTGATAAAAGTTCTAAACCATTCATTCGAGGCATCTCGATATCACAGAAGACAAGATCACAAGGCAACCCAGCCCTAAGTTTTTCCCAAGCTTCTTGACCATCCCGGGCCTGTTCTACCCGATAACCTGACTTACTAAAGCTCAAAGATAATAGTTCACGAACCGTAATCGAATCATCAACAATGAGAACGGTTGATTCGTCGTGATCTCTGACCAAGGTCTGGGATGTAGCATCATTTTTCTTCCATAGACTACTATTGCCATCGGTTCGTAGTCGTCCTTGACCAATTTCGATCAGTTCTAAGACATCTCCGATAGGCATAATGGTTCCATCGCCTAGAACCGTTGCCCCCGCAATTCCGGCCGGTTTAGGAATGGGCCCTTCGATTTGTTTAATCACAATTTCTTGCTCGCCAATCACCTGGTCGACTTGAACAGCGAGTAAATTTCCGGCCCCTTGTAAAATGACGAGAGAAACAGTATCTTCTTGGTGCTTACCCCCGTAAACATTCCCTCGACCCAGTTGGCGATTATAGGACAAGAGATCTCCTAGAAGATAAACAGGGAGTTGTTGATTATTCCAGTAAACAGATTGTTGTCCTTGTTCATCTGTGATCAAATCTCCGGGTAAGTAATCTTTCATGTCTTCAACCCCATCCATGGGGAAAGCCATCCGAGCGCGATCGCTAACACAACAGAGAGCTTTACAAATACTTAAAGTTAGTGGTAAACGAATCGTAAAGGTTGTTCCTTCGCCTGCAACAGAATCAATGGTCACAGAACCGCGAATTTCACTTAAACAGGTACGCACCACATCTAATCCGACACCGCGACCGGCAAAATCATCTGCTTTGTCACGGGTACTAAAACCCGGATGAAATATAAAGTCATAAATTTCGGCTTCTGAAAGGGTTGTTGCTTCTTCACGAGTAATTAAATGTTTTTCGATCGCTTTGGCTTTGACTCGTTCTGAATCAATTCCCCCTCCATCATCAGAAACGGTTAATACCGTTTGATTTCCTTGGAGAAAGGCTCGTAAATAGACATGGCCTTCAGGAGATTTACTTCTTTTTTGTCGTGTTTCGGGATCTTCAATGCCATGGGCAATGGCATTATTAACCAAGTGAGTCATGGGGTCATAAAGCTGTTGCAAAATCACTTTATCAATGAGAACATCCCTTCCTTCGACCAATAGTTTGGCTTGTTTATTGAGTTTCATCGAGATGTCTCGAACGGCCCGAGGCAGGCGATCAGCTGTTTGAGCAAAAGGAACCATTCGAGATGTGGTTATTTCCTCTTGTAACTGGGTAGTTGCTTGCCGTAAACTACGGGAGACTTGTTCGGTTTCATCGACTAGGAATTGAATATCAGAGGCTGACTCTCGAACCCGTACGATCAATTCAATCATTTCTTGAGAGAGTAAATGGAAGCCCGTAAACCGATCCATTTCTAGGGCATCTAATCCTTGATCATTTTCAGGGTCAATTTGCGTTGTTGTCTTGCTTTTGCTCTCATTATCTGAAACATAACCCGAAAAGCCGTTATTTGAGTTACGACTGGCTAATAAGGCCCCTTCAAGTAAGGTTCGTTCGTATAAATCTTGCATGCGTCCCCCGACATCACCGAGGTTCTGCACCTGATTAAGTAGGTTATCTAAAAATTGCCGTAGTCGTTCTTGGTCTTCTTCTAAGCGGTTTCGTTTAACAACCAATTCCCCAATTAAATTACTTAAGTTATCCAGTTGTTTAACCGGAACCCTCATGGTTTGTTCAAAGACGTTGGTTTTGGTCGTGCGCGATCGCGTCGGAAACCTTTGTCCTCTAGTGGGGATGATACTTGAAGAACTTCCTTTTTCCCCTTGTTCTAGCATCGCTTCTAAGTCTTTAAACTCATCGTCCGAATCAACTAGGTCGTCATCATTATCGAGATCACTCATTTCGAGATGAGCAACGGTAGTTGATGGGGAGAGCGTCTCTGTAATAGAAGGCGGACTATCAATCAAGGCGGCTAATTCTGCAGCAGTGGCTTCGTCTAAGCCCTCTTGAGCAGTATCGGTGGCTGGTTGCTCTAGTAATAATTCTAATTCTTCGAGGAGGGGATAGTAATCACGAATCAAAGCTAAAGACGAAAAACCAGTGGGCATTTTTGGAGCGGTATCACTATCTTGCCCTCCTAAAAGCTCTTTGAGATCTTCTAAATCCTTGTTTTCCTCAAAATCACCAAAAGTTGATTCTATTTCCATATAGTCAAAGGAAAGAGTATCTGCATCGTTTATATTTTGGTTATCGTCTAATTTTTGAGAAACGTTATTGTATTCTACTTCTGATGTATTTTGCCAGTTTTCAGATTCTTCTTCCCAGGCAAAATCATTGTTGAAAAGTTCACTGATCTCGTCGTCTGAGGGATTTATCGCTGTTTCTTGGTCTAATGAGTCTGATAAGTCTTCATCAAACAAACCGACCAATTCGTCAATGTCTCCATCAGACTCAAATGATGCTCCTTCTTGGTCCAATTCCATCTCTTGGTCCAAGTCTTCTAATAAGTGGTGAATATCGCTATCAAAGGAATGATCGGCGGAGTTGTCTGGGTTGGGGTAACGGCTGGTCATGTCTTGGTCCTATTAGCTTTCGGATCTAGCCTCTTATAGTCAGAGTACCCAATTGACTGGGAAAACTATAAAGAGTTTGGATAATTTTTTGAGATTTTTCAATAAGAGATTTTGTGTAACACTTCTGTACTCATCGACTCGAAAGATTGTTTATTCTTCGAGACGATAACCAAATTCGGCGAGACGTAAGTTTGATTGTCGCCATTTTGGTTCGACTTTGACAAACAATTTTAAATAAACTTCTCCAGCAATTAGTTTTTGAATTTGCTCCCGTGCAGCAATGCCAATTGCTTTGAGCATATTGCCTTGTTTGCCGATGATAATGCCTTTTTGAGAGCTTCTTTCTACGTTAATTGCGGCAAAAACTTTTGTCAGTTTTGGTATTTCTTCTACTTTTTCAATGACAACAGCGACTGAATGAGGAACTTCTTGCCGAGTTAGTTGCAAAATTTGTTCTCGAATTAATTCTCCCATAATAAACCTTTCGGGTTGGTCAGTTACTAAGTCGGGGGGATAATAATAAGGGCCTGTTTCTATTTGTTCGATTAAGCTATTTTGTAAAGTTTCTAATCCTTCTCCGGTTAGGGCAGAAATTTTAGCAATTGGCCAATGATACTTATCAATAAGTTTAACATAACTCTCATCTAATTCTTGGAAATCAGTGGGTTGTTGATCGCTTTTATTGATGGCTAAAATAATAGGATTTTTGGTTTGTTCTAACAATTCAATGATATAGCGATCGCCACCACCGGATGGGACAGAACCATCAACGACAAAAAGAATAACATCGACGGAGTTGATCGCTCTTTGAGCATTTTTGACGATAATTTTACCAAGGGTATGATGGGGTTTATGAATTCCTGGGGTATCTACAAAAATAATTTGAGCTTTTTCGGTGGTTAAAATGCCTCTTAAACGGTTACGAGTTGTTTGAGCAACGGGAGA
>JBCDDV010000069.1:0-8477 GCA_039180145.1 Cyanobacteria bacterium P01_G01_bin.49
TGGCTAATGCTTTAAGAGAAGTCAAACGGAAGCATCCAGACAAGAAAATCTTTCTCGTCAACGGTAAAGTTGACCCCAAAGAAAGCGGATATTTTGATGGAATTGTAGACGTTGAAAAACCACTGCACTGCGAAAGCGCCAAACCTCAAACAGTTGCAGCATGGTTTGAAGCTGCTATGAAAGATTATGATGCGTTTGCGGTTGAACATAACGGAGCGCTGCTTGTAATTGACGAAGGAACTATCATTGGAGCGAGATTAAAAACTGCTAAGTGTACCGCTTTAACTGATAAGTTAATCGGCATTACTTCCTGTGGTGGTAGCAGCGGTAAAAATGTGTGGTTTGTCGCTCAAACTCCTTTTGTTGGTGCCAATGGCAGCGATACATCAGGCATTAGTCAGTTAACACCAATTGTGTTAGTTACCAGCAACAATTTATCAGTAGTAGATAGTTGGAAGAGAGCATCATTATTTAAGAAGTTTGACACAGAAGAAATAGGGGAGTTAGTTAATCAAAGTGAATGTAATCGAGCCGTTTATTTTGGTAAAACCGCTCAATGGTACTTGATGCAAAAGCTAACTAACTATTCTGCTTTTGACAGGGACAAAGGCAAGTTTATTAGTGATGTAAAAGTTGCTGATATTCAGAATCAAGATACTGTTATTCAACCCACTGAACCACAAATTGAGTTATCAGAAAATGCTCAAAAAGTTATTGATTGGTTAGAAAGTAAAGAACCCGGTCAATGGTTTTACTATCGCAGTTCCGATAAAAACAAACGCGACAATGCTTTTACAATGATGCTTAGTAGATTGGGGTTGCTAAATAACGAATCGGCGCTTGAGGATATCTTTTTAGAATTACTTGAAACGGAAAATGTAGATATCTCAGATGACGGGTTAGGTATCAAACTGTTGTAACTCCACCTGTAACTATAAGTGTAACTATAACTGTAACAGATGGCTGTAACTCCTGTAACTGCGTTATGTTACAGCTTTTTTGATATATGGCTTTGTTAAGTTACGCCGTTACAAGGTGAGATAATGTTAGTTATTTTAAACACCAGGAATAGAACGAAACTAGGAAAACCATCTACGTCGCATAAAAGTATATAAAAGTTTACATTAATCAAATATAGTTTTTTTTAGCTTCTTACAGCTCACCAATGATGCCAAAAGCTGTACAATAAGCCCAGTTATTAACTCTAAACTTGACAATTTTACTCGCTTTCTTCGAGAAAAAGTCTGTCTACGCTTTGAATGACGGGAACAAAATTTAAATTTTTCAGGAGGTACAAAAAGGCAGGCAACAAGTTCATTACTCTTATCGCCTGCAAAATGAAAAAATAGTATCTTTAAAAATTTGAATAGGGAGACGGGTCAAGTCGTCAAAGAACTATGAAGTGGGTGAGCGTCGGAAACTTATTCCACATCTAAGTTTAAAAAGGACGAGTTTGTGCCACGTCACCGCTTGCCTTTGGAGAAGACAATAAATGTATATTACTACAGTAAGTCGTGTTCGTACATCTGTAGGTGAACATTTTTAAGCTAAAAATATACAAAAATACCCAAACTGACCCAAACTTTTCTCTCAAAAAGTTACATTTGTTACATTTTTAGCAAGTATTCCCAAGCGTAGTGGTTGATTGGCACGGCATCCCGACTCCAAAGACAGGAAAAACCCCAACTTTGGAGAAATAATCGTGAAAGCTACCGTACTAACTAAAACTCAACAAAAATTTACTTTTCGGCTCAAGGACAAGCACTATTACGAATGGCGGGAAGCAAACCCAGCATCTGAGAAAGTTAATTGCTGCGAAGAAGCATTCCCAGTCTTTCTAAGCTCCTCTAAAAACGGTTCTTTGACTGCGTACACCAATCGCTACGAGGTGGTAGGACAATGAAATTAACCTTACTCTACTACCCAGAATTAGCAGGAGCATTACGAGAACTAGGTATTCCTCATCCAGGAGAAGCAGCCATCTTCTTAAGCCAACTCTCCTACTGGCTTAAAAAAGAAGATTGTGGTCGTATGACACGAGACGGTAAACACTGGATTTACAATACTTATCAAAAATGGGTTTCCCAAATTAAGAGCTTAACAATTGGTCAGTTTGGAAAAATGATAAGGGCGCTTGCTTCTCTCGGATTGATTGAAAAAACAACCTTTGCGGAGCAGAAGCATAGCCTCAAAAAAGAAAAGCCAGTGGGGTTTAGTTCCTGGAACAACACAACCTGGGTTACTTTATGCGTCGAAAAAATCATTGAGCTTACTGGCTGGGAGCCATTTGAAAACGAGACAGAAGATGAAATTATTGAAGAAAAATCCGAAGCTAAAAATTCGGAATCGGTAGAACCCGCTCCCAGAGCCAATCTTCTAAATAGAACATCCGATGATTCTCAATCGAACGACGGGATGTTCCATTCAGAATCTTCATCTATATACAAAGAAAACCTTTCTATATCCAAAGACGGGGAAAATTCTTTTAAGAAAGAAAAAAAAGCTGGTTTGTCAAATACAAGCAGTGGGTCCTACCCAGACAGCCCCACTGATAAAGAACAATTATCGGAAAAACCCAATATCTCAGAAAAAGATAATTGTCGGAGAAGTTCGGAAGTACGAAATAATCGAAATAATGAGGTTTCTGGAAATTTGCCTTCTCCCCCTATTCGAGTAAAACGAACTATTGAGCAAAATGCAGTCCAGGAGGTCTGGGAGATAGCAATCGGAAGACCTTTCCCGGCATTCTTGAATTGGAGGGCAAGCATTCACTATAAGCCCCAAGGAGGTAAATGGGAGACTGATGCTTACGGTAACGCTTATAGCGAGTTTTACCGCAATCGTGAGAAGACCACGGCGGTGCTATTCCCGCAGTTCATGAACGAAGTTCGGGGTATCACAGAAAAAGTTCATCAAGCTCAAAGCTGTGATGCCATAGCAGCAAATGTTCTACCTTCTTGGTTTATTGAAAGTCTTCCCGATGCAACACCAGAAAACGTAAGTCAATTGATGAAGAATTTGGATGCGGTAATCGAGCGTGGTACACGAATATCGCTTCCGAGTAAGTCAAATACCCCTTCTGATATGACGGTTGATTACAGTACGGCGCATTCCCAGGTTGATATTAAGCCGTTACCGTCCTTATCCGCTCCCGTACTCATGGGCGTAGAAGCGCCTTTTAAGCTTAGGGGTGTGGAAGAAGAGCCAATACTTGCTTTACAACGAAAGCTTGCTTGTAAACAAGCACAGTGGAATGCGCCACTTCTACGCGATAGGGTGCGACGTTGGGCGGAAAATACCCCCGGTGTTGTGCTTACAGAAAATGGTCCACAGCTAGAAACTGCCATTGAGACAAATCTTAATAATGAAGCAAGCTCGGAAGTTAAAATAAATCGTAACAATACAGCAGACTCGGAAGTTGAAATAACTCTTAACAAAGCTGAAGCGTCGAACCCACTAGTTGAAAAGCAACTTCCCAAAGTTGAAACGTCGAATCATGGGGCTTCCACAAGTGAGGAAGTTGAAGTTAATAATCAGTCAACCTCAAATAACGCGGACGTTGAAACTAGCACTCATGAGGCTTCTATGAGGAGTGACGTTGAAACTAACAGTCATTGCGCTTCCACGAGGGGGGAAGTTGAAATTAACAATCATGGGGTTTCTATAAGGAATGACGTTGAAAATAACAATCAATTAACTCCGAAGCAAAGTAATGATTCTTCTGGTAACGGGTTCGCTCTCGATGATTCGGATATTGAAACCAATGTGGAAAGGGCATTCCTTGGGGCGGACGTTGTAATTGATGACCCTTGGGAGACTTCTGAACCACTTTTAGTTAATTCAGAAGAAGAGGAAGAAGAAGTCAATAGTGAAAAACCCAAAGCTAAACCGTCCATGCTGAAGCTGATGTTAGCCCTATGGGATAATATTCACGAGTTGGGGCAGCTGGTGTTGAATGCTTCTGAATCCGAATTAATTGCAGCAGTTTCTCAATGTACTTCCCAACAAATTGCCCATATCAAGAAAGCAGCTACAACTGTTTGGCAGCCAGGACTAAATCGCGATGCTGATTATAAAGGGGAGCGAGTAGAAATTTGGGAAGTGGGGCAAAGCCAAACAGTAAAAGTCCAAACGAAAAACCGAAGATTTTTAAAAGTAAAGCGAAGGGACTTACAGCCTTGGTTGGGGATATGACAACCCGCAATTGTTAATTTCTTATTGGAAGGGTCATATTGGAATTAACAATTGCATATCACTCATCTGTCTGCTCCGGATTCCTGGTAGGAGGTAAATAATTGTGCGGAAAGGCTGAGAACGTTTGAAGTAATATAAACACTTCCAATCACAACTGAAGATAATCCAATGTTAAAAAATATTTTTTGTGATGCTTTAGTCAGCGCTTGGGATTGCTTCCTATGTGTTTTTCAATTCTTTCTAATTTTTGATTTGTAAAACCTACGTGCTTACGGGTATCTGAAAGATTGTCTCGGATTATTTCAATTTGCTGTAGTGCGACGGTTGGTATTCGAGGAGGAGCAATCGCAAAAATTTCTCTGGTTGTTACTCCAATGAACCCACAGAAAACAAACAAAAATACCACTGCTAAAACCCATCTATCTATTCTATAAATCGAGGTCAAAACCGCGATTAATATTCCTTCTAGAATTTCTTTCATTCCTCGTTTGAGGCGTTTTTCTTCTAATTTCTGAGCTATCTTCTTCTGGTATCTCGCTAAGTCCGCTACCTCCATCCTTATCTTGCTCAACTCCCTGTCGTGATAAGTCGTCAGTTGATGCATCTGGTATTGGCTCAATTCCATGCTCAACGGTTGATTGTTCTTTAATACTTGGTTCAAGCTCGATAACTGTTTTTTCAGCGTCGGTATTTCTTGAGCGACGTTTCTCAAAATCGGTGAGATTTCGGTTAAGTTCTTCAACTGCTCCGACTGTTGCTGTGATGTTAAATCGAGCGCGTTCAATGCTGTCCCAAGCTTGTTGCAAGAGGTCGCCAAATTGTTGATTGTTTCGCTCTGGTCCGCTGCTGTTTTCAGTTGCTCCGTTGTTAGTTCTGTCCAATCTTCTAACTCCTCTTGAAGTTCTTCAAATAACTGCTTCCACTCATCCGGTGCTGTTTCTGTAAGCTGTGCCAAGTAACCGATGTATTGCACCAAGCGAAACGCTGGTTCTTCCGGTTGCATTCCAGAATCCAACGCAAAGCGCAAGACCTTGGCTTGGAATTCTGGTGGTTTGTCATTTAACAGCTTGTCTAAATGAGATGGTTGTTTTTTACCTTTAGAAACCATAAATTTACCTCACACGAAAAATTCTTATTGAAATATTGAAATGGTCAAATATACCTTTAAAAGTTATTCCTGTTAGCTCACATGAAAAATCTTCTTTATATGGTTGTGGTGTTGAAAAATTGCAATATACTTGTGGCGACCTGCAATACTAATCGCTCAAACCTGCAATCAAGGCATTTTCAAACCAGGATTATTTGCAACTATAATTACGCTTCAGCCAGGATTAATTGCAACTGAACCAGAATTAAATGCAACCAACCTGCAATCATCCGTTTGGGCCAGGATTATCTGCAACTATAAATGTAAAAAAAACGACCGTTTTTTTTACCTTGCGGCAGCACCCAAATTACTCCCCCGAAACGGAGTCAAGTTTAGTAACGAAACTCGGTAATTATATCAAAGGCAATATATGCTTTGTTGTAACGAGTTTTTTTACTTGTTGGGGTTCAAAATATGTTGATAGGCTATGCCAGAATTTCAACGGATGACCAAAATCTAAGCTTGCAATTAGACGCTTTGAAGCAAGCTGGTTGTGAGAAAATTTACTCTGACCGTATAAGTGGTGCAAAAACCCTTCGACCTGGACTCGGATTGGCATTGGAGGTAGCCCGTACTGGTGATGTCTTGGTGGTATGGCGGTTAGACCGTTTGGGAAGGTCGCTCAAAGACCTAATTGAAACAATGGAAACCTTAGACAAGCGAGGGATTGGGCTTTCTAGTTTACAAGAATCTATCACCACTACAAACAACAGTGGTAAATTGATTTTCCATTTATTTGGTGCATTGGCAGAATTTGAGCGCAATTTAATCCGCGAACGCACATCGGCCGGACTTGCAGCAGCACGAGCGCGTGGTCATAGAGGAGGTAGACCAAAAGCCCTTGACCCAGCCAAACGGCAACTAGCAGTAAAGCTTTATACCGAAAAGCAGCACACAATTATTGAAATATGTAAGTTGATGGGAATTTCCAAACCGACGCTCTACAACTATATTGCAGAAGTAAATCACTAACATGGCACATAAGCAAATCCCCTCCGAGGCACTGATTAATTTACGCCACCGCCTCGACGGATTGCCTAGTCGTTGCCAAGAACGTCGAATTCTCATAGAAGAAACAGCAGCATTGTACGGTGTTTCAACTGATACTTTGTATCGGGCTTTGCGTAATTCATCACGTCCCAAATCTATCAACCGCTCAGATAGTGGGGTACCCAGAAAGCTTTCACCAAACGAGATGGAACGTTATTGCGAAGTCATTGCCGCAATGAAAATCCGTACCAGTAATAAAAAAGGACGACATATCTCTACAGCACGGGCGATTGAATTGTTAGAAGAGTTTGGGATGGATACACCGTCAGGTTTTATACAACCTTCTAAAGGTGTTTTAACTAGAAGTACTGTCAATTATTACTTGAAAACCTGGGGGTATGACCAAGAACGTATGACCAGGCAACCGCCCTCTGTGCGTTTTCAAGCGAATCATAGTAACGAATGTTGGCATTTCGACCTCAGCCCATCCGATTTAAAACACGTAAAACAGCCATCATGGGTGGAACCGGGTAGGGGTAATCCGTTACTGATGCTGTACAGCATTGTTGATGACCGCAGTGGTGTATGTTACCAGGAATACCACTGTGTTTATGGGGAGGATGTTGAAGCTGCATTGCGTTTCTTATTTAATGCCATGACGGCAAAAACAACCGATGGATTTCCCTTTCACGGGATTCCAGAGATGATTTACACCGACAACGGTCCAATTGCTAAAAGCCATGTATTTCAAAATGTAATGGATTGCCTGAGAGTAAAACTGGTCAAACATATGCCCGCAGGTAAAGATGGTCGTCGGGTAACAGCCCGCTCTAAAGGTAAAGTAGAAAGACCTTTTCGGACGGTTAAAGAAGCTCACGAGACTCTGTATCACTTCCACGAACCGGAAAGCGACGTTGAGGCGAACTTATGGTTACGCCAGTATTTATTGCATTACAACGATAAACCACATCGCATAGAGCCGCATTCGCGGATAGAAGATTGGTTACGAAATATACCCGCATCTGGCTTGCGTTCAATGTGTAGTTGGGAACGATTCTGTACCTTTGCCCGCGAACCACAACGAAGAAAAGTGGGAGGAGATGCCAGGGTTTCGGTAGAAGGAGTGGCTTATCAGGTCGAACCTGACCTAGCAGGAGAAACCGTAGTGTTGTGGTGGGGTTTGTTTGACAACGAACTGTACGTAGAGAAAGACGACCAGCGCTACGGACCATTTTACCCGGTTGACGGTCCCATTCCCCTACACCGCTACCGCAAACACAAGAAAACTAAAACCGAAGAACGGGCGGATAAAATTGCCGATTTAGCTAAAAGGTTGGGCTTGCCACGAACTGCCTTGGACAAAAATGCGGACTTACAATTTTTGGTAGATAAGTACAAGAAATTAGAACCAACTGTCACGCCTTTTTACGACCCAGACCCATACCAAGAATTTACTTATCCTACTGTATTGTTCGCGAAAGTGGCGATTTCTGATTATTTAGCTAAACCCTTGGCGAAATTATCTACCGAGCAATTGGCATTTATTGATGGATTGCTAGCCGAGACTTTAAATAAAAAAGTGATTATTGAACGAGTGCGGCAGTATTTCCGCTCGAATAAGGGAGGAGAACAAAATGCTCACTGAAGTCATGGAACATTTTGGCTTGGTTAAAGAGTTTCCCAAAGCCGGATACTACGAAACCGAACACCAAAAGCAGATGTTTAAAGACATCAAAGTCGCAATACCCAAAGGGAAACTGGTCGCCATAACCGGAATTATTGGGTGTGGTAAGACAACGACCTTGCGACGTTTATTTGAGGTTTTAGAAAAAGAGGATAAGATTCTGGTCTCGAAATCACTTTCTGTAGATAAAGACCGGGCGACGCTACAAACACTGATTTCTGCTTTGTTCTACGATTTATCAACAGATAAAGAAATAAAAATCCCCAACCAAGGTGAAAAAAGGGAACGAGAATTACGCGATTTGATTAGAAAAGGTAAAAAGGGGGGAAAGTAGCGAAGCTGTCACCAGCCGCCATGCGACCTCTGAAAGCTTTATCCAGACTAAGTTTCAGAAAATTTTTTAACGATTATGATCTTAAGAGCGGTTTCCCCTCGTTTTGGATTGTCGGTTGCGTTTGACAA
>JBCDDV010000070.1:0-8453 GCA_039180145.1 Cyanobacteria bacterium P01_G01_bin.49
GTCATGGTTTGTTTTCTCTATTCAAATATTCAAACGTTTGATTTAATTGGATAAAACTTATTTCACCCTACAAATCTAAGTTTCACTCACTAAGTTGCAAGTAAAATCGTAAAATACCTTATATTATTTCAAACGTTTGTTTTATTGTAGACAATGATTTTTTTTATTTCAAGAGAAAATTTTTAAAGTGAACTTCAAAAGGCTCAGTTTCGGCGTGTCGAACTGCTCACGAGGGAATCTAATATCAAAGGGGCTTAAGGCAGTTTGGTAGGAGCATGGTAGATCATGCCCCCACCTGATAGAAACGTTCACTACTGCTGAGTTAAATCTGTCATACTCTCTCCACGGCTTGCCAAACAAGCTAAACCGACGCAAAGAAGGGCATTGAGTCCTAAAAATCCCCGTGCCATCCCGACGGAGGAGATACCCCAAACAGCAGGGGCGATCGCAGCATGAACCATTAAACAGGAAGCCACTCCAAGACAAGTCCCTAGGGCAAATTTTTTCCCGCCTGAATGACCCAATAAAATGGTAATTAATCCGAAGGGCAGTAAAACACTCGCCAAGAAAGGATTAAGGGCAGCCGTTCCCTGGACAGAATTAACTAATTCAGGCAAAGAACTTCCCATCGTACGAAACGGCCATTGAGGAAGATCAAAAATGTAAATCCCCTGTAAGAAGAAAAGACCTGAACTGCCTAATACCAAGCCCCAATTGAAAGGCATTCCCCAAGCAAAAGGAAAATAGTTCCGCAACAAGAAAGCCAACAGATAAGAACCTAAGACCATCAAGAGCTTTGGTAAGAGAGCGACCATGCCGCCATCAATCCAAAAACGGGGGTTTAGATAGCCACTATCCCGTAACCAACGGAAGAAGTCGCGGAAAGTAATTTGACCTTTGAGGGCTAATTTTACCGCTTCTCCCGCATCTAATTGACCTGCCCCGTAGTGGTTAAACGGATCTTCTTGTACTTTGCGAGAGGACTTAGTCAGCACTGCTAACACTTCATCCGGTTTTGAAACGCCAGACGCTTTAATTAGGGCAGCAACCCCAGCAACGTGAGGCGCAGCCATACTGGTTCCTTGGAAACCGGCAAAAACGGTTTGACCTGTTTGGGGATCAACGGTTTCCTGAACGATTTTGCCGCTATCACTACCGCCAGGGGCAGAAATATCAACACCAGCCCCATAATTGGAATAGGGAGCTTTTTTACCAGCCGCATCAAGGGCAGACACACTGATAACTTTGGGATATCGGGCTGGATAAGAAGCCGCATTTTGATTAGAGTTTCCAGCCGCAGCAATAATGACAACTCCTTTGTCATGAGCATAGTCAATGGCTTCTTTCATCACCTGACTTTCGCCACCGCCTCCCAGACTCATATTAATAACATCTGCCTCATTATCAGCAGCAAAACGGATGGCATCAGCAATATCGGACACGGTGCCGCCACCTTGACCGGATAAAACTTTTAGCGGCATAATTTTGGCTTCATAGGCAATACCAGCCACCCCATAATTATTGTTGGTAGACTGAGCAATGGTTCCGGCGACATGAGTTCCGTGACCATTATCATCAGAGACATCGTTGCGATCATTGACAAAATCGTATCCGGAGACAAATTCCGTTTGTTTTAAGTCAGGAACGCGGCTAACGCCTGTATCAATAACAGCAACAGTTACGCCATTGCCTTTGGTTTCTTCCCAAGCTTTTTCTACATGGATGTTATGGAGATTCCATTGTTTGCTATATTCGGGATCATTGGGAATGTCTGACACTTCATAGATATAATTCGGTTCAATATATTCGACGTACTGTTTCAGAGACGATTTTTGAAGATTCTCAAGAACTGTTTTATTGCCTGAGAGGGTATAAATATGGTCATCAATGGCATAAACGCTGTTGAGACTGACTGTGGTTTTATAGTTTTGGGCGATCGCTTCAATTTGCTCACTTAACACTGCTGTCGGGACATCTTCACGGAAGTTAATCACTACGGAGTCGTAGTTTCCTTGAACAGACAGCCCTTTAAAATTGATTAGGGCAATCCATAAACCCGCTATAAATAGGATGAACAATAAAAGTTTTTTCATTATTATGACCTTCTGTCCTGTATGGCTTCTGGGTAGTGTGAATTAGCTGGCAGTAACCCTACTGGGTATGTTTGATGATTTCCTCTTTGTCTTATTTTCTAGCTTACAGCAGAAACAACTGTGACCTCTCATCTGATGACCAATCATTGAACATTTTGGATTTAGGTTCCTACTTCCAAACGAATGATCAATGCTAAATGAAATGACACTATGCTTCAATCTTATATGGAGTCCTTTGATTCTGCCCATTTGCTCGATAAGTCTATCCTAGACGAAAACACTGAGTAAACTTAAAGAATGCTGTAGTAATTGCTTATATTCTTGTTCGCTTACTAAATAAGCCCCAAATCTTTCTAAATGAGCGTTTTGAAGTTGAGCATCAAACAAAATAAATCCTCGTTGTTTGAGATGTTCTACCAATTTCACCATGGCTACTTTTGAGCCATCAGGAATTCGATAAAACATGGATTCTCCAATAAACGCTCCGCCAATGACCAATCCTAAAATCCCACCTGCCAATTCATCTCCTTGCCAGGTTTCAAAACTATGAGCAATCCCAGCTTGGTGCAGTTTCCCGTAAATTTCAATTAATTCTGGCGATATCCAGGTCGTTTCGCGAGCAGCGCACCCTTGGCAAACGCTCTCAAAATCCCGATCAATCTCCACAGAAAATTTTTTTTGATTGAGAACTCGTCGTAACGACTTAGGATAGCAGAAACGTTCATCTAAGGGAATTAACGCTCGTTGACGACTAGAATACCATCCCAAGGTATTATGCTCATCAGTCATTAAAAAGTAACCTTGAGCATATCCCTGTATAATGGGGTCTAAATCTTCGGCAAATTCCATTGTCAATTGTCCTTAGTGTTTAACTTTCTATGACAGCCGAACCGATTCCTTCTATTACTTTACCCCCTGTACGCCATCCCCAACAGGAAAGGGAATGGTTACAAACAGCCTTGAAAAATTGGCTCGATCAAGAATTTATTCCTGAAAAAGTTAACGAAAAAATTGCCCAGCGAGCCGCTCAAATTTTTGTGCGTCAGCGACTTGAAGGGGAGAATGACTTGGGTTGCTTGGTTATTGCCATTGTGACTGAAATGCAAGCGTTTGACTTTCGAGACACCTTTTTTAGCGAGTTTGCGATCGCCAACGCCGTTAGTGATTTAATTCTCGATAGTTTGGGGATTGATCGTTGTTGTGGAGAAGGCTAATTTAATGGGACATTTCCTTTCTCTCAAGAAATTTGCCCCATCATCTTGCTTACCAAAACCAAAATTACCAGCTAGATTTAACAACGCCAGGCAGTAACCCTTCATGGGCCCATTCTCGTAAAACATTCCGTGATAGACCAAAGTCCCGATAATATCCTCTAGAGCGGCCAGTTAACCAACAACGGTTGCGACGGCGACTGGGCGCACTATTACGGGGAAGACGCTGCAATTGACGATGAAACTCAATTTTTTCTTCGTAGGTTTCTGCATCATTAAATGCTTCTTTGAGGGCAGCCCGTTTATCAGCATACTTATCAATTAAACGTTGACGCTTTTTTTCGCGCTCGATCATGCTTTTTTTAGCCATAGAATTTAGCGTTAGAATTTTCTAATTAAATACACCATCTTTCATCTTATCAAAAAAACTGGAATCTTCCACACTCCCTATTGGGGGAGTAAAGAAAAGAAATATTACAGCGGATTTGGTATAACGTGAGTTCGACGAAAGGAAATTTCTGAACGATAGACAACTAACAAGAAGTCTTAAACCCTAATTAGATCGTTGAGAATAATAATAACTCCAAACTCCGAACTCCGAACCCCTAACCCTGAACTCAGGTTATTTAGTTTTCCTCGACGGTTTCTTGCATTCTCTCCCAACGAGGATCGGGATCTTGAACAGTTTGGCGTAATTGTTGCCAACGTAGACCGACGGGTTTAGGAACTGGAGAAGTTGAGAGAGGAGTTGTATTATCTTTCAAAATTGAGAGGGCGCGATTGTATTGGGGATCATCTTTGGTTCCCATTAAGGTAGGATCATTTTTAAATCGCATCTGCTGTTCCATGGTTAAATCAAGATAGACATCAGGACTAATGCCCTTATGATTAATATCTGTACCACTAGGGGGGTAATAACGAGCAATTGTAACGGCTAACCCTGAACCATCGGAGAGGGAATGAACTGATTGTACTGTTCCTTTGCCATAGGTTGTTGTTCCGACAACTGTTGCTCTTCCGTTTTCTTTGAGGGCCCCTGCTAAAATTTCGCTGGCACTCGCTGATCCTTCATCCACTAAGACGACTAGAGGTAAATCCGTTAAAGAAGTCCCATTGGCGGCAAAATGGCGATCGCCCCCTTTACGATCTATGGTAATGACAATTTCCCCATCTGGTAACCAAAGCCTGGCAATATCTACACTCGCAAATAGTAGTCCCCCTGGGTTACCCCGTAAATCTAAGACAAAACCAGAGGCGTTCTGCTTTCTCAGGTCATTAATCGCCTTTGTCATCTGCTCTGTGGCATGGGAACTAAATTCTTCTAATTTAATATAACCAATGCGATGCTTTTCATCTTCTTCTAGGTGATAGCTCACAGAGGCAATCTCAATTTCGGCGCGAGTCAAGGTTACCTGAAAAACCCCTTTATCTTGGCTAGATAATTGTAAACTCACTTCTGTTCCCAATTCTCCATTAATGGCTTCTTGGGCTTGTTCTAGGGTCATTAAGGCGGTGGGTTTACCATTAATCCGAATCAAGCGATCGCCCCGTCTAATACCAGCTTCCATTGCTGGGGAGTTTTTGACAGACTCAGCGATATATAGTTCGCTGGTACGCTTATCCAAAGCTAAACGCACACCCACTCCTGACAACTCTCCAGAAGTTTGACTGGTGAGAATCGAAAATTCATTGGGGGACAAAAAGCGAGTATAGGGATCTCCTAAGCCTTCGAGGGCATCTTTAATCGCTTTATAAGCTTCTTTTGGGCTAGCGTAATCTTGGGAAAGTAATTCTTGTCGCTTCTCTTTCCAGTCAGTATGGTTGAAATCATAGTCAACAAACTCATGATTAACGATTTGCCACATTTCATCAACAATGGCTTTGGGATTATCTTCTAAAACTTCTGGCTGAGGCGCACTTAAGACAGGAGGGGTTAAGGTATTGAAGATAATGGCAACAGCGGCTCCTCCCCAAAACAAGGATTGATGATAGCAGAACTGTTTTATCGCGTTATTCATAGGATTAAAGATGATAGACGGAAGTTGAACGAGGAGTTTCTCTTTATCAATCATATCAAGGGGTCAGAGAAAGAAAGATGATGATTTTTGGTAGATTATTCGCTTAAGGTCAATAGAAAAGGAATTGGGATTTGAGCAGAGTTGTCATCTTTATTTATTACATTCTACTCTAATAGAAATTGCATAAAATCGAGTAAAATTTTTTGATGAATGGTTCCTAGGGGAAAAATTTGTTTAAGTTTGGTTGAATAACACGCTCCCTGTTGAATGGCTTCGGGTGAGACTAAGGCTAAGTCTGCTCCTTCTTGCAAAACTAATTGAGTTAGGGGAACTGTTAAAGGTTCATAGAAAACATAACGAATAGCCACGTCATCAGTCTGACGGCGAAACAGGGTAGGATTTTTCAGTTCATAGTTAATCTCTTCTAATACTTCCCTTTTTACGCCTTGTGTCGGGGTTTCGTCTGGTTCTAAATGACCGCCAAAAAATCCCCAGTGACCAGGATAAATAATGGTGGGAATATTGTCTCGTAGTTGCATCAAAAATTTACCTTCTTGATAAAGAATCGCCACAGCAACGGTACGAAGGCTATTTTTCATTGCGTTTATGGGGAAGGAGACGCTCATCAAAATTAGTTTGGGTTTCTGGGTCAACTTCTGGAGAAGCAACGGGTTCAGTGGTTGATGTTGGCGTTGAGGCAGTATCTTCAAGTTTTTCTACTTCTACAATATACATTTCACCAAGATCTTGCCCTTCAATGTCAATGGACTCATAGGCAACTTTCCCTTTGATGATGATTTGTTCTCCAGTCTCAGGAAGTTCCCCGTTAGTCAGTACCCACACTGTTCCTGTTTCATCTTGAAGTTGATAGGAACCGCTTTCCATAAAGGGGGCGCGATCAACAACTTTTCCTTCTAGGTAAATAAATGCTTCTTCTTGTGGGTCTGTTTCTGTCTTGGGTTGAGGTGTAATTTCTTCAATTGGAGTCACAGGAGTTTGGGCCAAACCCAGATAACTAAATGGCGTACAACCAATTAGTCCTCCAGCTAGGACAGACAGTATACCACCATAAACTAGGGGAATGTTTAAGACTTTCATGATCAGTGCAATTAGCTTAACTTTCTTGAGATATGTTAACCAATAGGACACGACAGAATGCTCCTACGTTCCAAAATTTACTCGCGGATTATTCATGCCTTCTCAGACTGCTTCTTTGTTAAACGGTAAAGCACTTGCTCAAAAAATTCAGCTTGAATTGCAAGAATCGATTAAAAGTTTACAATCGAATATCGGTCGTCCTCCTGGTTTAGCAGTGATTATGGTGGGAGATAATCCGGCCAGTGCGGTTTATGTTCGCAATAAAGAGCGTGCCTGTGCCAAGGTAGGGATCGCGTCTTTTGGTCGTCATTTACCCGCTCATACTTCCCAAGCAGAAGTCAAAACCTTAATTGAGACTTTAAATCAAGATTCACAGGTCGATGGAATTCTAGTTCAATTGCCTTTACCTTCCCATTTAGATACAGTGGCGTTACTCCATGCGATCGCCCCTGACAAGGATGCAGACGGTTTACATCCCATGAATTTAGGCCGGTTAATTAGAGGAGAAGAAGGATTACGCAGTTGTACTCCTGCGGGGGTCATGGATCTCTTAAAAGAATATCAGATTGATGTTGGAGGGAAACACGCAGTCGTGGTAGGACGCAGTATTTTGGTGGGGAAACCCTTAGCCTTGATGTTATTGGAGAAGAATGCAACGGTGACAATTGCTCATTCTCGTACGCCAGATTTAGGAGAAATAACTCGTCAAGGAGATATTGTAGTGGCAGCAGTGGGTAAACCGCAATTAATTACGGGATCGATGGTTAAATCGGGTGCGGTGGCTATTGATGTCGGTATTAATCGCATTGAGGCTGCTGACGGGTCTTCTAAACTGGTAGGGGATCTCGATTTTGATTCGGTAACCCAGATTGCTAGTTATATTACCCCTGTTCCTGGGGGAGTTGGCCCGATGACAGTGGCAATGTTATTACAGAATACGGTTGCAAGTTATCGTAAAACCCACAGCGGTTAAACCTCTATGAAGCCATGAATTTTGGTCAGTGGATTAGTTTATCTAGTTTAATAATATCTTGCTATATTCTTTGGGAAATTAGAAAACTTCTCTTACTAATTCTTACGGCTGTTATTTTTGCCACTGCACTTAATCGACTTGTTAAATTGCTTCAACGGTTCAAAATTCAACGTCTTTTGGCAATCATTATTGTCTCGATTGGTATTACTTTAGCAGGAATATTGTTTGTTGGATTAGTGGTTCCGCCATTTATTGAACAGTTTCAAAATTTAGTCGATTTATTACCGAGTGTTTGGAAAAAATTGCGGATAAGTTTAATTATTTTAGAAGAAACACAGACAGCCTTTGATTGGTTACCGTCATCTTCTTTCCTAGAAAATGTATTTGAACAATTACAACCGTTATTAACCAATATTTTTCGTAACTTTTTTGCTTTATTTTCTAATTCTTTGTCCGCAATTTTACAATTTATATTTGTGGCTGTTTTAACCGTAATGATGGTAATTAACCCTCAGCAATATCGCTGTGCTTTCTTACGGTTATTTCCTTCTTTTTACCGTAGACGAGGAGATGAAATTTTAGGTTTATCTGACATTGCTTTAGGGAACTGGTTAATGGGAATCACCATTAATTGTCTATTTATCGGAACTCTCAGTGGTTTAGGATTATGGATCTTACAAATTAAATTAGTCTTAGTTCATGCTTTATTAGCAGGGTTACTCAATTTTATTCCTAATATTGGGCCGGCTGCCAGTGTCATCTTTCCCTTGATGGTAGCATTATTAGATGATTCTTGGAAAATTTGGGCAATTCTTTGTTGGTACTTTATCATACAAAATGTCGAAAGCTATTGGTTAACACCAATGATTATGGCGAAACAAGTTTCTTTGTTGCCAGCTATGACATTAATGTCCCAAATTTTCTTTGCTCGTTCTTTTGGTTTATTAGGATTGCTATTAGCACTTCCTTTAGCAGTTATTGCTAAAACTTGGGTTGAGGAAGTACTATTTAAAGATATTTTAGATACTTGGCATTAAACTATTTAATTAGCTAATTTTTA
>JBCDDV010000071.1:0-8430 GCA_039180145.1 Cyanobacteria bacterium P01_G01_bin.49
AGATAATTTTCTCAAGCCTTGCCCCAACAAAAATCACAAAATGATATTATGAAACGTTTCTAAAGTGCGCCTGTATTGGATAATCCTAAAATAACGCCAGCACCCAAAATATGACCAAGACTAGTGGGTCCTAATAAAGCACCGAAGCCCATACCACCAAACAGATTAGGAGAGGGTAATCCTGGGCCTTCACTAGGTTTGGCAATGGTTAGTTTACCAAAAGCAATGGCAACAATATTACAAACAATCATGATAAAGGCGACTTTGAGGTTCCATGAGACAGTTGTGGGAACGTTAGCGGAAGCTAATAAAAGGGTGGAATACATAGAGAAATTGTCTCCTGAGTGATTAGGATCTTAAATTTTTAATCTTAAGAGGTTAGCTCCCTTTTCTTGGTCATCGTGTTGCAATACTTAACGAAAAATTGAAATTTCTGGAAGATTTTGTCTTAAGTCCTATTAATCTGATATGATTAAATACTGCGCCTTGGAGAGGTGGCTGAGTGGTTGAAAGCGGCTCCCTGCTAAGGAGTTATGGGGTAAAACCCATCGAGGGTTCGAATCCCTCCCTCTCCGTTACCAAAATTACTGTTGCTCGTAGGTTTGATCAATTAGTAATTCTTCTTGTTGTGAGGCTCGAACAGCTAGGCGATCGCAATATTCGTTTTCTGGATGTCCTGCATGACCTTTTACCCAAACAAATTCTACGTCATGTTGATGACACAACTCTAATAATTTTTGCCACAAATCAGGATTTTTTGCTGACTCTTTTTTATTTCGTTTCCAATGGTTTGCCTGCCATTTTTTTGCCCATCCTTTGGTCATTGCATCCACTAAATAACGAGAGTCGGTATACAATGTAACAGCACATTTCATGGTTAACGCTTCTAATCCCACAATGGCTGCCATCATTTCCATACGATTATTGGTGGTTAAGCGAAAGCCTCCCGATAGTTCTTTACGATGTTCATTATAAATTAAAAGTGTTCCGTAACCCCCTTGACCAGGATTTCCTGAACAAGCTCCATCGGTATAAATTAGAACTTTTTTGGAAGAATTATTCATTTTTTTAGATAAGTTTCATGATGATTATTCCGCTTCTCTGGCATGATAAGAACTACGAACCAAAGGGCCAGAACGAACATGAGAAAATCCCAGCGATCGCGCAATTTCTCCTAACCTTTGGAATTCTTGAGGTGTCCAATATTTTTGCACCGGAAGATGGTTTAAAGAAGGACGCATATATTGTCCCAAGGTTAAGCGATCGCACTCAACTTCCCTCAAATCTTTTAAGGTTTTAATAATTTCTGTTTCTGTCTCTCCATGACCTAACATTAATCCTGATTTTGTAGGAATATTGGGATTAAATTCTTTGACCCATTTTAAAACATCAAGAGACCTTTTGTATTTAGCGCCTCGTCTTACTGGCCCTTGTAAACGTTTGACAGTTTCAATATTATGATTGTAACAAGCAGGTTGCACGTCAACAATGGTTTTAACCCGTTGCTTTTGACTAATTTTACCTTCTTTTCCTCCCCAAAAATCAGGTGTCAAAACTTCAATTTTCGTCTCGCTATTTAACTGACGAATTGCATTGATTACTTGAACAAACCATCCCGCACCACCATCTGCTAAATCATCCCGTGCAACGGAAGTTAATACAACATAACGTAACCCTAATAATTTAACGGATTCTGCTACTTTCTGAGGTTCCTTGGGGTCTAATGCCATCGGTGCATGACCTTTATCCACTTGACAAAAAGCACAAGAACGGGTGCAAATTGGCCCCATTAAAAGAAAAGTTGCTGTCTGGTTCCGGTAACATTCTCCTCGGTTAGGACAACGGCCTTCTTCACAGATAGTATGAATATTTCGTTGTTTAATAATTTTTTGAACGGTCGAAAGTTCACTTGCTTTACCAATAGGACGCTTTAACCAAGTTGGAATTGTTGTTAGTGGGGAACAAGTTTGATTAGCATTTTTCGGCATTATGATTTAATTCAGATAAGTTGAAAACGACATTTTTTAAGATAACAGACTAGGTAAAAATATTTACTGTAATAAAACCCCATTTAAAAAAATATCAGCAAGACCTTCTGCCATTTCTTGTAGTGCTTGAGGAGACGCTTGGGGGTCAATAATGGTTTCTGAAGAAAACCCAGCGATCGCAAACATTCCCAAAAAAACCTGAGCCACAATTTTGGGATTCATGGGACGATAAATTCCCTTATCCATAGCGGTTTGAAAGAATGCTTCAGCAACATCAGTCATTTTTATAATCACGTCTGATTGAATCTTTTCTTGTAATTCTCGATGAAATTGAGCCTCAATAAAACAAACGCGGAGTAAATCATTATTTTCCTGCATTCGTAACATTCTTCTTTTCATTACCTGGGCCACTGCTTTATAGCTTCCCATCTCACTTAATTCTGTTAATAAATCGGTCAAAATTTCTACCCATCCGGCCGTCGCGACTTCTACTAAAATAGCTTTTTTATTAGGAAAATAACGAAATACAGTTCCTTCAGCAACTTTTGCCATCTTTGCTAAGTCTTTAGTGGTTGTGCCATCATAACCTTTAGCTGCAAAGAGACGTAATGCTGTTTGTAAAATGCGCAATCGCGTATTTTTTTCTACAGTAGAAGAATCGATGGTTTCGTCAGAAAATTGCTGATGGAAACTTGACATTATCTCAACATAAGAGCTACTACTAGAATTATTTTCACTTATGACTAGCTCGATTGTAGGAGATCTTCACAAAATGTTGTTCTCTGATCCCCTTGGCACGAGATAATAGAAACAAGCATTAATTGAACCAATCTACATTTGACTAACGACTATGACTTATTCAACGTCTGAATCTACAGCAACTGATAACTTAATGACGACTCATAACACTTATCAAGATGCCATTGAAACGGTGATTGCTAGTCTACAGCAGAATGATAGTGCGATGGTTCACCATGATCAGCAAGAACATCTCTGGAAGTTTCAATATGGCAGTGTAGAAATTTATGTTCAATTAACCGGAGAAAGTGATGATGATTTATTGACAGTTTGGTCTCCTGTGTTAAAACTCCCTGCTAAAAATGAAACAGAATTAATGCAAAAATTATTGGAAATGAATTGGGGAGAAACTTTAGAAACTCGCTTTGGAATTATGAAGGAGCAAGTTGTCGTTTTAACCCAACGAACTGTTGCTGATTTATCTCCTGGTGAAATTTCTCGTGCTATTACTTTAGTGGCAACGATCGCTGATGATAATGATGAAAAACTTAAGGAAGAATTTGGAGGAAGTTAAACAATCATTTAATCGTGATCGATTAACTAAGCTGACGAATGTTTCAGGTAAACAAAGAAACTTTATCACTTGAGATGAGGGATGGAATTCGCCTAGATGCTGATGTTTATTGGCCTCAAAGTGCGAAATCTTTTCCTGTACTTTTGATGCGTCAACCTTATGGTAGAAAAATTGCTTCTACTGTAGTTTATGCTCACCCAATTTGGTATGCTTCTCAAGGGTATATTGTTGTTATTCAAGATGTAAGAGGACGAGGAACCTCTGAAGGCAAATTTCAACTATTCGTTAATGAAATAGCAGATGGACTAGATACTATAAATTGGGTTTCTCAGCTTCCAGGCAGTACAGGAAAGGTCGGAATGTACGGCTTTTCTTATCAAGGAATGACTCAATTATATGTAGCTGCCAGTCAACCGAAAGCCTTGAAAGTAATTTGTCCTGCCATGATTGCTTATGATTTGTACAATGATTGGGGTTATGAAAATGGGGCATTTTGTTTACAAACTAATTTAGGATGGGCCATCCAATTAGCAGCAGAAACCGCTCGATTAAAAGGAGATATCACAAGATTCCAAAAGTTGTATGCTGCGGCTCGAAATTTACCGTTATTCGATCCGATTCCTGCTCATCCTAATTTGCTTAAAGAATTTGCTTCTGGCTCTTTTTACCATGACTGGTTAAATCATCCTTATCCTGATAATTATTGGGCAGAATTATCTCCTAAAAGTTTCATGGATAAACTAGATTTACCGATGTTACATATTGGGGGATGGTTCGATCCCTATCTTCGTGGAACTCTTAATTTATACGAAGCAATGCTGACTAAAAGTCAGCATCTTCAGCACTTAATTATTGGCCCTTGGGGCCATCTTCCTTGGAGTCAAAAAGTTGGGTCACTTAATTACACAAAAGCGGCAATTAGTTCTGTTGATCAATTACAAATTAATTGGTTTAACTATTTTTTAAAAAGCAAAGAAAATTATCCCTTAAATTGTGATCCTGTTACATTATTTGAAATGGGAAGTAATCAATGGGAAGAATTTAATTCGTTTCCCACAAATGAACAGTGTTCCTATTATCTTTTCAGTCAAGGATTAGCAAATATTCGAGAAGATGACGGTCAATTAGTTGATAGTTTTCCTAGTAAAACAATGACAGATATTATTGTCCATGATCCTTGGCGACCAGTGCCTTCTTTGGGAGGCCACGCAGGTATTCCATCAGGATCTTTTGACCGTTCTAGTATTGATGGTCGTTCCGATGTTTTAACTTATACAACAGAACCTTTCAAAGAAGATCTATTGATTGTTGGGGATAGTTTTATAGAAATTTATTGTACGGCTGATACGCCAAGTTTTGATGTATCTGCTATCTTATCTGAAGTCTTTTCTGATGGAAAAGTCTATAATTTTACCCAAGGATATATGCGAGTTAATTCTGATAAGTTACCTCTCAAAATTCCTTTTCAAACAACTTGTAAAAAAATTGCTCAAGGGAATTGTCTTAGGTTAAGTATAAGTGGTGCTTGTTTTCCTGCTTATGCACTGAATACAGGAACAGGAAAGTTACCCAATGAAGAACGATTAATTGATGCACAAACAATTACACTAACAATTACGAGTCAAGGACATAAATCATCTTATCTTTCTTTACCTATCAAACAAAATAGTTAGCATTAAAACTTAAAGTAATCTATGAAGTTGCTCACAATAGTTTTAGAAATAAATTTTTTATCCTATCGTTAAAATTATGATTCATTCTCCCATAAAAAATTCCTTACCTCAAAAAAAAATCCTCAAATTTTGTCATCATTGGCAAGTCAAAGAATTATCATTATTTGGATCTATTTTACGGTCAGATTTTCGTGATGATCATGAAAAATCGTATTCCTGAGTTTCTAGGGCCTGTCTGCAAAGTCATTGATGTCCATTTCTTGTAGGGGCAAGGCATTGAAAATTTATTTCTACTTATCTGAAATGTTGATACTTTTGCCTTGCCTACTAGGGCGTGAGAAGTGTGATTTTTAATTCTATTTTGTCGTTTGCAGACACGCCCTAGTAATGATAGAACCATTATTACCAAAAGAAGAAAAATAAAAATAAAAAACGAAACATTTTTAACGAGCATAAACCAGTGGCCATTGATCAGGCAGTGGCAAAATTTCAGGCGTTTGAGTTGGTTTTATGTGACTTTCATCTCTTTCTCTTTGTTCAATTAATGTCAACTT
The DNA here is from genome assembly GCA_039180145.1 of Cyanobacteria bacterium P01_G01_bin.49. Classification (GTDB taxonomy): domain Bacteria; phylum Cyanobacteriota; class Cyanobacteriia; order Cyanobacteriales; family Microcystaceae; genus JBCDDV01. The sequence continues at coordinate 5,528 of JBCDDV010000071.1, forward strand.
ATTATTTTCTAAATCAACCTGATATCGGTAAAACATACCAATATCACTCAATCCTCGATATTTGGTTAAATGACTGATAGAATTGTCTTGGTAATTCAGATTGAGGACAACACCTAAAATTGTTTTTTCTTCTTTGATCTTGCCTATCTTAGCATCATACTTTTCAATCTTAAACTGTGTCATGCTTACACTTCCTTGTTGATCTATTTGATAGCGTATATAAGCTAAAATCCCTTGATAAGCAAAGAAATTACAGGAAAGTTCGACAATTATTTCTTCTGTTGGCATTGCTAAAACTTGAGACAGTTCACGGGATTTTTCGAGATCATCAATTTCTTCATCACCGCAAAAATTTTCTGTTTTTTCAGCTTCAATAACTTGATCAATAATTATTTTTTCATCAGTTTCTGCAACGCTAGATAGACTAAATAATAGAGATAAGATAATCAAAAATATAATTTTCATGGCCAATTTAAAAAATCTAACTAATTAAACTAAATTCAGTATTATTAGAAATTCAAAACGATTTTGTTATTTAATGCTTCAATATAGCAAAAGTAGTCTCTGACTGAGTTTAAAAGATTTATATCTATTTTCCTAATTGATGCTTATTCTTGATTTTATTATAAAACAAAAAAAAGGTGGGAATTACCCACCTGATGTTTACTACTCGGTTTCTGGTTGTTCAGAAGTTGGCGACTCTTTTTGGTTTTCTGTATTTTCCGGCTTTTCTTCAGGTTTTTCCCCGTTTTGTTCTGCCTTGTAAGCTTCTAACATTTCTGTAACTTTTTTGCGCATTTGTTGATGTTTTTCTACTCCTTCATAGGCGAAACGGTTAAAATTATTACGGACAATTTCTGCTTCAATATATTTAACACGCTCACTGGTATCGGGGTGAGTAGACAACCAAGCAGGAGGACGGTTTTTGTGTTCTTCATCGATGATCACCATTAAGTTACGTAGCCCATCAGCCGCGTAACCGGTCGCCGCCAGTAAGCGAGTCCCAAATAAGTCTGCCTGTTGCTCCATATCCCGACTATAATTGAGGATAAGGAGATTACTCGCCAGTCCACCAACATAAGGGATATAATCAACAACACTGCTGGTTAATGCGCCTTGAGTCATTTGTTGGAAACCGTGGGAGAGGACAGTATGGGCTAATTCATGGGCTAATAACCCTGCCAATTCTGCTTCTGACTCCGTTTTAGCGATCGCCCCTGCGTGAACAAAAATCTTACCTCCTGGCAGAGCAAAAGCATTGACGGTTTCATCCATAACCACGTAAAACTCATATTCAAATTCATCTCTTCCCGCTACTTTTGCTAATTTCTGCCCTAATTCATTGACATAAGCTAAGACTTCTTCGTCTTCTGCCATCTTGAGCCGATTTTTAAAGCCATCCGCATAACTTTCCCCAATAGCTGATTCTCCTCGCAATAAGAGATAACTGGTTTGTAGAGTAGAAAGGGGTGCAAAGACATTGCCCATCAACGCAGCACCAATGCCACCCATGACTGCATTACCTACCACATTCCAGGTCATTTGTTCTTGCAAGTCTCCCTGATAACGGGCTAAGTTGTTATCAGCGAGTTGTTTGAATTCTTCTGCTCGAAAATGATCTTGGTTAAACAGAGCAAACTGACGTGCCGTTAAAGACGCAGCTAACCAGTTTTTCGCTTCTTCGTCTGCTTCAATTTTTGCTTCAACTAATGGTGCTTCGTTGGGATAAAGATTAGCTGCTGTGGTTAAGATTTTGTGTGCTTCTTCGGGACGTTGATCTTTTTCTAAGGCTTCTGCATACTTGATATGGCCAGGAATAAATTCAGGATAATCTTCTGTTAGTAATTTTAGGGGAGCTAATCGTTTGCTCTTGTAAATGGGGCTATCTTCTAAACTTTCTTGATACAGTCGCCAATAAACACTACCGCCTGGTAATAAATATTCGGCTTCATAAACTGCTTCGGCTAACATTTCTCGGTTCAGTTCTGCTTCTTCTCCAAAGGGTTCTTTGACATCCCGATAAAATCTTTCTGCTAATAAGGTATCTCCGCAGCGATAAAAATGATCCCCTTTCGCCATCGCTTGATAACGGTTAATGTCTTCGGGGGATAAGGTTGGGGCTAGTGTTTCTGTTTCTTCTTTTTCTTCAGTTTCTTGGGTTTCAGTCGGTTTTTCTGAGGCAACGACTTCTTCAGTAGTGGCAGAAGGTTCTTTTTCTTCTTTTTGAGCAACTTCTACTGATGCAAAGGGATGTCGGGCAACAGAAGGTGAAGTTTCACAGCTATTAACGGTTTCTGTGGTACCGGAGTCACTCCCTTCTGCTTCGGTTTCTGGGGTTTCTGTCGCGGGGTTAACTTCAGTTGGTTTCTTTTCTTGAGGACGCTTTTTATCAATATTGACAGTTTCTTCTGGTTCTGTTGCTGGTGTTGTAGGGTTAGTTACTTCTGCTTCGGTTTCTGGGGTTTCTGCCGTGGGGTTGACTTCAGTTGGTTTCTTTTCTTGAGGACGCTTTTTATCAATATTGACAGTTTCTTCTGGTTCGGTTTCGAGTTGTTCTTCAGAAATATTGAGGGTTTTTTCAGCAATAAATTCCGGTGTCTCTTCTACTTTGTCTAAAAATTCAGAGGATGGCCGGTGAATAGGAGTAATCTCTTCGTTAGAATTGACATCGAAGAATGATTGTTCAGTATTGGGTAATGATTGAGCGATCGCCGCAGTGGGACAGAGAAGTCCTGCGAAAATTAAAGATAAGTACCAGTTTAATTTCATAAAATAACCCTTTTATTGTGTGGTGAGAATTATAAAGTCGCCGTTAGGTATTCCTTCTATGTTATATAGGATCTCTTAAACTTATAGAGGTTTTAGCTTGATTTTAGAATTGGTCTGTGATATTTCTACCAATC
>JBCDDV010000072.1:0-8097 GCA_039180145.1 Cyanobacteria bacterium P01_G01_bin.49
CCTTGATTGATGCAGAAACCTTTACCCCAGAACATTTCAATAGCGAAGTGGCGTATAAGCAGATTGCCTATGGGGATATTCTTTTGTTGAATAAAACCGATTTAGCAAGTAGAGAACAGTTAACTGCATTAAAAACCTATATTTCATCTATCAAACAAAATCCTCGAATTATTCATACCCAATATGCCCAAGTTCCTCTACCTTTAATTTTAGACGTAGGATTTACTCAGACAGATAATTACATTGCACAAAAACACTATAAACATCACCATCATTCTTCCCATCACCTAGAAGTTGATGATTTTGTATCCATGTCCTTTCAAAGCGACAAACCCTTTGATGTCTATCAATTTCAAAAGTTTTTACACGAAAAACTTCCCCTAGAAGTCTTTCGTGCTAAAGGAATTGTTTGGTTTGCGGGAAGCCAGTTACGTCACATTTTTCAACTATGCGGACAGCGCAACGATATTAAGTCCGAACCTTGGTCTAATTCCCCTACCAATCAGCTAGTCTTTATCGGTCGTCATTTAGATACTGATAAACTCCGCCAACAGCTAAATAACTGCTTGGCTACTTCTATTACCGTTTAATTTAATTCAACATCATGACCTTAGCTCAGTCTGAACCCAATCAAGTTGACAAAATCGATAATCAACTACCACTATTAACGACTACACAACAGCCTCCCGTCTCTGAAGAGGAGATGCGCCAAGCGGTAAGGACTTTACTCTTAGGATTGGGAGAAGACCCAGATCGAGAAGGCTTGAAAGATACACCCAAACGAGTAGTTAAAGCCCTTAAATTTTTGACTTCTGGCTATCATCAATCTTTAGACGAACTTCTTAATGGGGCAGTATTTCATGAACATACGAATGAAATGGTCTTGGTTCGTGACATTGATTTATTTAGTTCTTGTGAACACCATATATTACCGATTCTTGGTCGCGCTCACGTAGCTTATATCCCAGATGGGAAGGTAATTGGTCTGTCAAAGATTGCTCGCATCTGTGAAATGTACGGACGGCGTTTGCAGGTACAAGAAAGATTAACGGCTCAAATCGCTGACGCACTTCAAGGATTATTACAACCATTAGGTGTTGCTGTAGTCGTAGAAGCCACTCATATGTGTATGGTAATGCGAGGAGTCCAAAAACCAGGTTCTTGGACTTCCACCAGTGCGGTTAGAGGGGTCTTTGCCAGTGATGCTAAAACCCGTCAAGAGTTTATGAGTTTGGTTCGCCACAATCCTAAGTTGCGTTAATTGATTTGCGTGTCACTGTTAGAGATGGGGATTTAGCTCATCTCTTTTTTTTGACTTTTTATTATATCGACTCAGGGTAAGTCATGGAATGATAATCATTATCAAATATGACCAGACTTTAAAGTATAATGGTGATCATCAACGCGGAACCCTCATTTATTGGATCAATTGCTATGCTCACTGCAACTCTGGCAATACCACTCACAAGTCAGACTAATATGACCTGTGTTAAGACGAATGAACAGGAAATAGCGGGACTTTTTGACCGATGGAATCAATCCCTAGCGACCTTAGATCCTGACCGGGTAGTAGCCAATTATGCATCAGACGCGATACTACTGCCTACGGTATCTAAGAAGCCTCGAACTAACTATACAGAAATCCGTGAATATTTTGTGGATTTTCTGAAACACAAACCCCACGGAGTCATTGACTTTCGTGTGATTAAAATTGGTTGCAATGCAGCTTCTGATACTGGACTTTATACCTTCACACTTTATGAGAAAAATGGGGAAGTCCGGAAAGTTGCTGCTCGATATTCTTACGTTTATGCCTATAGAAATGGGACGTGGTTAATTGAGCATCATCACTCTTCAGCAATGCCTGAAGCCGACTAACTAAGGCTAACTAAGTAGATGATCATCAGGTGACAATTCGGCCGTTGTTCGGGTAACAAATGCCACATCTAAATAACGGCGAGAAACCAATAATGCTCGGTTAACGGAGGGGGGAATCTAATGTTCTGATTACTTTTGACTTTGTTGGCAAAAGTAATCAGAACGTAGCTCAACATAAGACAAAAAAGAAAACGTAGTGTTCTCTTCTTGATCAAGCTAGACTGTCCGGACGGAAACCGCAGCGGGGTCGCATCGCTATCTCAGTTATTTCTGGAATCTCTTCTCCTTCTGGAACATCAGGTAATTTAATGCTTGCTTCTTTAATCCAATTCTAGAATCTGGTAAATTATTTAACTCAAGGAAGGGAGAATTGCTGCTTATTTAATGCTTATGTGTGCATCAGATCCCTCGAACCTATAAAGAGCCTATCCCTAGATAATCATATCCTGTCATGATCACATAATTGAGGCTCATTAAAGTGATCGCCCCTACCCTACTATCTAAACTTGTTTTCAGAGCCAGTGAGCATATTGGATTGGCAGACTAACTTCATCGGTATATCCTAATACTTTAGCTGCTTGTTGAACCCAATAGGGACTTACCAGAAACTCTCGTCCTAATAAAATCAAATCGAGGTGTCCACTAGTTATCTGTTCGTTAATAAATTCGGGTTTTGTGCCGTTGGCGGGATCAGAAAATGCGCTAGCTGCAACCAGTAGATCGGTGGATTGCTTGATAATGCTGGCATCTTTAACTAAGAATGCAGGAGCAAAAGGAACATTTGCCCCAGGAGCATTCGCCCCAAACGACATATTATCGATTAAATCTACACCTTCTTGTTTGAGTTGACGGGAAAGAGCGATCGTTTCCTCCAGCGTCCACCCACCTTCAATATAATCTTGGGCAGACAGCCTGATGCTCAAAGGTAAGTTTTCCGACCATTCTTGACGTACTAATCGAACCACTTCTAGCAACAAGCGAATTCGATTCTCAAAACTCCCTCCATACATATCCTGTCGATGATTGGTAATTGGCGAATAAAATTCTTGAAAGATATAGCCATGAGAAGCATGGAGCATTAAAAACTTAAATCCAGCTTCATAAGCTCGTCGCGCCCCCTGTCGGAATGCCTCCTTAATTTTGTCGATCTCTGCTATGGTTATCTCTTGAGGAGTTCTAGGGCGATCGCCACCGAAGGGAATAGGACTGGGTGCAATAATTTCCCAACCGCCTTCGTCGAGTTCTAGATGACGACCTTCCGATCCTGGTTTTCCTCCCTTCCAAGGAAGAGAAGAACTCCCTTTGCGACCTGCATGACCGAGTTGAATTCCAGGGACAACCCCGTTAGCAGATATAAAACGGGTGATACGACTTAGTGGTTCTAGATGAGCATCCGACCAAATGCCAAGGTCACCAGGGCTAATGCGCCCTTCTGGAGAAACTGCGGTATCTTCAATCACAATTAATCCTGCACCACCAACTGCTCTTGATCCTAAATGAACCAAATGCCAATCATTTGCTATACCGTCTTTCGCGCTATACTGGCACATTGGAGAAACCCCAATTCGGTTGATCAAAGTGACATCTCTAATCCGTAATGGTTCAAATAAATGGGTCATCGCTTACAACCTCCGAAGCGTAATTTTTTTGAATGACTAAAAAAACGTATTTTTAGGCAACCTCCAAGCTAGGATAGTCAATATACCCTTCTTCCCCTCTGGTGTAAAAAGTTCTGCGGTCATACTTATTAAGTTCGGCATTTAAAGCGAAGCGTTCAGGTAGATCAGGGTTGGCTATATACATACGACCGTATGCCACAAAATCGGCATCATGGTTTTGAATCGCTTCTTCACCTGTCGAACGAGTATAACCCCCTGCGCTCATAATTTTGCCACTAAATACAGAACGGAAAAACTTCGCACCCAAACCAGTACCGTCATCCTCAATGGTGACAGTACCATTGACACGGGGTTCGACAATGTGAAGATAGGCAATACCCATACGGTCTAATTCTTGGGCCACATAGGTAAAAGTAGCCGTAGGATTAGAATCGTGCATATCGTTAAAGGAACTATTGGGAGACAAACGTACGCCGACTCTTTCTTTTCCCCAAACCTCAACGAGTGCCTGAGTAATTTCTAATATAAAACGCGCTCGATTTTCTAGCGAACCACCATATCTATCTGTACGATGATTGGAATTATCTTCAAGAAACTGATTGGGTAAATAGCCATTGGCAGCATGGAGTTCAACTCCGTCAAAGCCTGCTTCAAGTGCATTTTTGGCTCCTTGACGAAACTGTTCAATAATCGACGAAATTTCTGATAAGGTTAATTCTCTGGGAGTAACGTGAGAAGATTCCCCACTGGGGAGATAAGCAGGATAATCAGCAGCGATCGCACTCGGAGCTACAGGGACATCTCCAGATTCGAGTAAATCTGGGTGTGCTACCCTTCCTGCGTGCCATAGTTGCATAAAGATTTTGCCTCCTTTTTCGTGTACGGCGTGAGTAATTGGTTTCCAGCCTTTGATTTGTTCTTTGGTATAAATTCCTGGGGTATTAGCATAGCCCAAACCATTGCGGGCTACTTGAGTCGCTTCACTGATAATTAATCCCGCCGATGCTCTTTGAGCGTAGTAAGTAACGTTCATTGCTTGGGGAACAAAACCTGAACCCGCCCGACTACGAGTTAAAGGAGCAAGAATCATTTTATTGGCTAGTTTCAGGTCACCTAAAGTAGCAGGAGTCAGTAGTTGAAGGGTTTTAGTGGTTGTAGTCATCATAATTTCGATTTCCTAGTGATGTTGCGAGAACTGAAAGTAAAAAATCTTTATTTCTCGATTACTTTTTTACTTTAACCTCATTCATATAAGATGTTAATATAGCTTTTGTGCCAAAATCTTTTGCTTTTTTTGCAAAAATCATGGCTTTATAGCCAGATAAAGGTTGGCCTTCAAATTTTCAGACAAGTCTAATACAACTTTTCTTTAACCTCATTTAGCAGGAATGTTAATATGGCTATTACACTAAATACTTTTGCGCTTCAAGCAAATAATGGCTGAAAATAAATCTGATGGATCGATTTGCTGCAATACAGACATTTGTAAAGGTGGTAGAGACGGAAAGCTTTTCTGAAGCAGCACGACAGTTAGGATTAGCAGTTTCTTCTGTAACTCGTCAGGTAAACTCTTTGGAAAAAATGCTACAGACACAACTGACAAATCGCTCTACCCGTAGCATTACTTTAACCCCTCAAGGACGCAGATATTACGAAAAAGTCGTACCTATTTTGCACGATCTTGAAGCCGCTAATCTTTCCGTAGCAGAACGAGACGAAACCCCCAGAGGCTTATTGCGCGTGAGTTTGCCTGTTGCCTTTGGCAGACTCTATATTGCGCCTTTAATTAAAGATTTTCTGCTTCAGTATCCCGAAATTGAGCTAAATCTAACTCTCAGTGATGCCTTGTCTAATCCTGTAGAAGAAGAACTAGATTTGGTTATTCGCTTCGGTAATTTAGATCGTTCTGGTGCAAGCTGGTTAGTGCGAAAAATTGCCTCCTATACACGGAAAGTATGCGGTAGCAAAGCCTATTTTCAGCAGAATGGTATTCCCGCACATCCTGAAGATTTAGCTCATCATAATTGTTTGTGCTTTAGATATGCTACTGGCTATGAAATTTGGCGATTTAAAAAAGATAAAGAAATTTGTGAAGTCAAAGTCAGTGGTTCTTTAGTTGCGAATAACTCTGAAGTTCTCCGAAAAGCCTGTTTAGACGGGATAGGATTGATACTAATGCCAACTTGGTTGATTGGGGAAGATCTTCAAGAAGCTAGACTACAATCCGTTCTCGATGATTTTCAATTTCATCCTCAAGTAGATATGGATACGGGGATTTATGCTTTATATCTTTCAAACCGTCGTCATTCCTTAAGAGTTAAAACCTTCGTCGATTTCATGATTCAGCATCTAAGTAATTTACGTATCGTGCCACAAAACAACAACGAATTGTTGGCAGATCAAAAGTAACGGTATGTAAAGATTGACTTTGCTTTCAATAATCATTGGGGCCGTTTAAAAATAGGGTTTTTTGGGTAACACTTTCAGCCTAAATTGAACCAAGTAGAGTTATGGGATATTTACGGGTCAAATAGTTTTGAAGTGGTTCTTTATTTTGGACATTAATAGATTGATTGAATGCAGGCATTATTAGTTTTCCTCTAATTTTAAAAGTTTGAGCAGAGAATTAATTCGGTCATACTTGCTTTCCCTCTAAAAGCGTTGTCATGATATCACTTTTAAGAGGAGGAGAATACCCATATCCTTGTCCAGAAGAACAACTTAAAGCTTTAAGTTTATCCATCTGTTGTTGAGTCTCTACCCCTTCAGCTACCACATTCATATCCAAATCTAACCCTAAATTGATAATGGCTTTAATGATTTCACATTTATCATTATCTCCTACCAATCGCTCAATAAAAGAACGATCAATTTTCAGAGTATCAAACGAAAAACAATCAAGATAGCTCAAAGATGAATAACCTGTTCCAAAATCATCTAAACAAATGGCAATATTACGCTGTTTCACTTGTTGAAGAATCTCTACTGCTATCTTGGTATTTTCAATCACCGCACTTTCTGTAATTTCTAATTTTAAGGTTCTGCCGTCTAACCCTGTTATTGCAAGTACTTCATCCAAAATAGCAATTAACCCAGGTTTTGATAAATGCTTACTCGAAAGATTAACATTCATACTTAGAGGCGCAAGCTCTGGAAACTGTGCTTGCCAAATAGATAATTGAGAACAGGCGTTGCGTAATACCAATTCGTCAATTTTTAAAATGGTGTCTGTCTCTTCGGCAACGGGAATAAAATCTGCGGGGGACACTAACCCTTTTTCGGGATGTTTCCAACGAACTAACGCTTCAAATCCCTGAATGCGATCGCTCGCAAGGGAGATAATCGGTTGATAGTAAACTAGAAATTCTTGACGTTCAATGGCCCGTTGTAAATCATTAGCTAATTGTAATCGTTTCACGGCATAAGCGTACATTGAAGCATCAAATACTTGAGACTGTCCTTGTCCTTTTGCTTTAGCGCGGTACATGGCGATATCGGCATCTCGCAAAAGCTCAGCCGCTTGACCGTAGCGATCGCGCCAATTTTGTGCTACGTCTACGACAATGCCAATGCTAGCACTTACAAATATCTCCTCCTTGCCTAACAAAATCGGGGATTTCAAGCCTTGATGAATACGATCAGCAGTCACGATAGCATCATTGGCAGTATCGAGATTTTCCAGAAGAATAACAAATTCATCTCCCCCTAGTCTCGCTAGAGTATCTCTACTGCCTAAACATTGGCTTAATCGATGAGTAATATCAATTAAGAAGCGATCGCCAACTAGATGGCCCATACTATCATTAATGACTTTGAATCCATCTAAGTCCAAAAAAAGCACTGCAAAACATTTATCTTGGGAATGTTGATACTGTCTAATGGCTTGATCAATACGATTCATTAATAAGGTTCGGTTAGGAAGTCCTGTTAGTTTGTCGTGTAGTGAATCATAATATAGTTGTTCGCGAATTTTTTTAGATTCAGTGGTTTCAGTAGTCAGTCCATCAATGCGTAATAGTTTTCCTTGTTCATCTTTCATTAAACGTGCGCGGACACGAACCCAGTGAATTTCTCCATTCGGCCAAACAATTCGATATTCAATATCTTGTTCTCCTGTTATGTATAGCTCTTTTTGAGATGCGTCAAACCTTTGTTTATCTTCTGAATAAACAATCTCTTGCCATAAATTTAAGTTTTCTAGAAATGCTGAAATCGGATAGCCATAAACTTTTTGAGTTGCATCATTAATGTAAAGGATTTGACCAACATGAGGAAGCATTGACCAGACAACATCATCAATCGAGCCAAGAATGCTATGAATTCGATCTTGCTGAAAACGTAATGCTTCTTGATTGATACTCAGTTCTTCTTCTAAAGTTTGACTATGATTAAGTTCTTCTTTGAGAGCAACATTAGCATCTCTTAATTGCTTGACTTGTGCTTTAGCTTGGCTTAATTCTTTGTTTGCTTCAGAGAGTTGCTCTGCTTGTTGATTTACTAAAACTTCTAAGGGAAGTAAATTAGGATTAATTGGTTTTTTACTTTCTGGTGTCATAATTTTAGGCTTTATTCACAATAATAAAGTCAACTTTTTTTGGTC
>JBCDDV010000073.1:0-8044 GCA_039180145.1 Cyanobacteria bacterium P01_G01_bin.49
AACTAACGGTAGATATATAATTTATGAATTTTTGTTAAGCTAAGAGTATCAATAGCAAATTTAGTAATCCAAACGGAGCGTTTAATGCCTATTAAGATAAAAGAAGATATTGCCTATATTCTACTCAACAAAATCAATCAAGCTAATCAAGCAGAAAACGAAAAAGTAGATTTTAACAAAACAGATTTTGCAGGAAGAAATTTAACCGTTTCCGACTTCTTGGGTCATTTAGATTATCTCAACCAAAAAGGCTATATTGAAGCCGAATTTACAGGGAATGCCTATGCAAAACAAGAGGATGTTCCCTCTTTAGTAGAAGCAGATGATATAGACTTTCGCATTGCCAATACATTAGGTGCGCCTGATGGCCCATTACCCCATTTAATTCGGTTTAAAAAAGCTTCTTTAACAGAGAAAGGTAATAAAGCATTACAACATCTTAAAGAAAATTATCCCCAAGCTTTAGAAAAAGGCCCTGCTGTTCCCATTGCAACTAAAGACCTTCCTTTCCTCGAAAAAGTTCAACTCAAAGCTGAACTTCCTGATATTTTTGATGCACGGGATTTAACGATTGTTGTGTATCGAACTCTACGGGATTTAATGACAACAGAAACCTCAGAACAGATTAAATCAGAATTAAAAAATCATCAAGAAGAAATTCATGAACTCTGGAAAGATAGTAATCCTTTGGTTGCCTGGTTGAGTAAAATTCGTCCCCCGCTTAAATTTGACGGTCAAACATTTTTAAAGCGTGTTGAACAAGAAGGTGGTGTCCCACGTGGAACCGACGGCGTAAAAGTCATTAAAGCTGTTTTCTCTGCAACAAAAGAATAGTTATCTGATGCAATGAAGAAAGAAATAGAAGCAGTTTTACCGAAAAATATTCAAGGTATTTGGCAAGCTGCTTAATTATGAGAAGGTAGGAGTTTGGGATTTCATCTGTACTAGACTAACGTGAGTTCGACAAAAGGAAATTTTTGAACAATAAACAACCAGCAAGAAGTCTTAAACCCTGATTCTCTCGTTGAGAAAAATAATAACTCCTAACTCCTAACTTCTAACCCCGAACTTACGTAGACTACGTCCCGCTCCGAGTCCGAGTCCGCAACGGGAGTTAATCGTTATTATTCACTTAGAAAGAAAGTTATCGATGTAATTGGCGATCGCCTCTCCCTCTTCTTCTAAAGCAAAGTGTCCTGTATCTAATAAATGAAATTCCACATTTTTGAGATCTTGTTTGTAAGGATGTGCGCCTTCTTCGGGGAAAATATAGTCATTTTTGCCCCAAGTAATGAGCGTGGGGGGTTGATGTGTCCTCAGATATTCTTGCCATTGAGGATATAGCGGTGGATTTGAGCCATAACTGTGAAATAATTCCAGTTGAATCTCTTGATTTCCAGGTCGATCTAACAATCGCTGGTCGATATTCCAGTTATCGGGGCTTATTGTTTCAGGATCGTGAACACCGTGAGTGTATTGCCATTTCGTAGCATCAATCGTTAGAAATTCTCTTAATTTATCGGCGTTTTCCGTCGTCTTATCTTGCCAATAAGCTTTAATAGGAGTCCAAAACTCTCTCAAACCCTCTTCATAAGCATTACCATTTTGGACGAGTAATGCTTGAACTCGTTCAGGATGAGCAGTGGCGAGGCGAAATCCGATAGGTGCGCCATAATCCATCAAGTAAAGACTATATTGCTTTAAGTTTAATGCTTGGATGAATTTCTCCATGACTTCTGCAAGGCGATCAAAACTATAGTCAAAAGCATCCATACTCGGCATCGAACTATTACCAAAACCAGGATAATCTGGAGCAATTAAGCGATATTTATAGGATAAAGCTGGAATCAAGTTACGAAACATATGAGAAGAAGTAGGAAAGCCGTGTAACAACAAGATTACAGGTGCGTCAGGCGAACCAGCTTCACGGTAAAAGATATCTAATCCATCAATCTCGATAGTTCGGTACTGAGTCATGGTAAATCTCCTTAAATCAAAAAATTACTCTAAACATTCATAAAGCCACCATCGACCACCAGATCGCTAGCCGTCATGTACGAAGATTCATTGCTGGCAAGAAATAAAGCAGCTTTAGCTATCTCATCTACCTGCCCTTCTCTTTGTAGCGGTGCGACTTGTTTGACTGCATCGATAAATCCTTCAACCGCTTCTTGGGGCATATCCATTTTGCCCTGAAATTCGGTTCTGACGATCCCAGGACTTAGGGCATTAACGCGAATTTTGCGAGCACCTAATTCTGCTGCTAAAGTACGAGCTAGCGATCGCACTGCGGCTTTGGTGGCAAAGTAAACGCTACCTGTAGCTACTCCCTTGGCGTTGACCGCAGAGGCGTTTAAAATTACAGTAGCACCTTCATTTAACAGTCCAGCAAGTTTTTGAACGGTAAAGAATACCCCTTTGACGTTGATATCAAATTGATTGTCATAGAAATTTTCATCAATCTGTTCTAAAGGTGCAAATTTACCGATTCCCGCATTGGCAAAAAGAATATCGAGACTGCCAAACGTTTCTTTTACTTTCGTTGCCAACGTATCTAACTCTTTAAGAGAGCGCACATCAGCTTTAACCGCGATCGCGCGATCGCCTAATTTTTCTAATGCCTCAGTTAGTCTTGCTTCGTTGCGTCCTGTAATAATTACTCTAGCTCCTTCTTGAATAAACTGACGTGCAGTTGCAAAACCAATACCAGTAGTGCCACCTGTGATAACCGCAGTTTTGTTGTTTAAGCGTTCCATAGCATTTCCTCCTAATAATTATTTGGTAAATAAATTGGGTGACCAAGACTCAAAGATTACTAATCACTTTTGAGTCGCTTCTGGAAATAGTCGCGCCAGCTTGTGGGTAATGCTTCTACCTCTATAGCGCGTTGTAATAACCCTAAATCTTGATTTTTATTGACGTAAAGTCTCGTAATATCGGCAACTGTCACCTGATGTTTGTCTCGATCAATTAATCTGAGTTTATCATCTGCTTTTACCTCACCTTCTTTTAGGACACGCAAATAAAAACCAGTAAGCTGACTGTCAAGAAAACGTTTAACCATGTCTGGACGATTAAATCTCAGACCAAGTTTGTAACAGGGCATTCTTGGCTGCGTTACTATCAGTTCAGTAGATCCTAAAGAAAAGCGATCGCCAATATTAACATCAGATTCCAAAAACCCTGAAATCGTTAGATTTTCGCCAAAAATTCCATAGGTAAAATCGACTTCTCTCAGTTCATTTTGCCAGTATTGATAATGCTCTACCGGATAAGCATAAACTGCCTTATCGATGCCTCCGTGTACAGTTAGATCAGCTTGAGCATCGCCATTGAAGTTAAGGGCATCTAATTGAATGCTTCTTGTCGCTGGAGCTTTAAAAATGCCTGTGATAACAGTTCTACCTTGCCATTCAACTTCACGAGGAAGTCCGACATTGAGAGAAATGAGTCTTGCAGATGTCATAATCTTAGGAGTGGAAAGATTTGAGGTCTTGTTGAGTGCTTTTTTTCCGATTCAAAAGGAGTTTACAGAGTTTCACTGTTTCCTTGAATGACTGCAATCAGTTCTGTATTATTTGACATTAATTATTTACCAATCTTCATTGAGGGTAATACTTCTTTGTTTACGAGTAATGACCCCTTCAGATTGTAGACGTGATAAATTTCGATACAGAGCTTCTGCCGATAACCCTAATTCAATTGCTAGATCTTTGAGGGGACGTTGCAAAACCACAGTGTGATTATTGGGTTCTTTCTGACGAGTTAAATATTGCAACAAGCGTTCCCGTGCCGAACGAATACTCCTTAACTCCAGCAATGTTTTTACAGTTTTATATCGATAGGTTAACTGATTCATGTAAACAGTTGCTAAAGTAGAATCGTCTTCTAGTGCTTGTCGAAAAAGCTCTTTATCAATCGCTGCGATACGAGAAGGGATATCGGCGATCGCAGAACAAGCGTAAGTCTCAGAAAATAAAGCAATTTCCCCAAAGCTTTCCCCTGTCAGCACAAAATAATGATTAATCATCTGTTCCTCCGTAAAGGTAACTAATCTGATTTGACCAGAAAGAAGAAAGTAAATTGAATCTGTCGTTTCTCCTTGTTGGACGAGCATTTGCTTCGCTGCAATCTCTCGATAGATAGCCTGATCTTTTAACTCAGCAGGAAGTCGTTCAAATGTTAAATAACTCATTTCCAACTCCTAAACTTTCACTCGATTAACAGTTGTTTTGGGGGGAGTGCTGCGACGAATATCTCGCCAAATTTGAGTCGCAGCTAACGCGCCATCCGCAGCAGCTACCACCACTTGATTCAGTCCGACTTTTAAATCCCCAATAGCAAAGATACGGGGGTGGGAAGTTCGAGCCATTTTGTCTGTCACTAAATTCCCCCCTTGCTTTTCCAAGTTGAATTTATTTAGGTAGGTGGCATGATATTGAGACCCCATTGAAATTAAGCCAGTGTCCAATTCCACGACGCGACCATCGGTTAATTCTACCCCCGTCATTTGATGGTCTTCGCCTAAAAACTGCTCCATAGGAGTCTCTTCAATTTGATAACCTTGTGCCGCTAATCTGTTGCGTAGATCGTCGTTGACTTCAAACAGTCCTTGCGTAAATAAGGTAATTTCCCCAGTAAACCAACCCACAGGAAAGACCACCTCTGCATTCCCCGCACTGTTAGCAAATATCCCGACTTTTTTATCTGCCATTTCATAACCATCACAAATTAGACAGACGTGAAGGTTATAACCTGCGTAATCATAAACATTACGCATATTTTCTAACTCAGGAAGATAGTCGATGATGCCACTGGCAGCAATGAGATATTTAGCACGAAACGTATGATATTGGCTGTTATTGCGACCAACCTTGACTCGGACGGCAAACGTTTCTCCTTCATCAATGACTTCTTCAACATAAGCATCCAGTAGATCCCCACCAAGGGAGAGAAAATGTTCTTTACCCTGTCTTAGAAGAGAACGACCAGGAGTATCAGGGGGTAAACCCAGATAGTTATGGAGTTCAGTCATCCAAAAAGAACGAGCTTTTCCTTTATCGATAATGAGAGTATTGAGTAAATAGCGTTGCAGATAAACGCCAGCAGAGAGTCCTCCTGCACCACCGCCCACAATAATGGTGTCATAGATTTTTTCTGTTGCTGGTTGCAAATTTTGTTTGGTAAGTTTCATAAATCTTGCCTCCTGTTTTGTATCCTTAGTGGTCTGTCAAACGTGAAAACTAGATGTAATTAAACAAGAGAGTAAAATTACAATGGCCAGAGAATCCTTAACAGAGCAAATCGTGAAAGATTTCCTTGAGTGTCATTTATCAAAAGAGAAATGGACTCATCAGGCTCATTTAAGAGTTGGATTATGGCATTTGTTGCAATATCAGCCCTGGGAATCTCTCGAAAAATTACGTCACAGAATCAAAAAATACAATGTCGCTTGTGGTGTTGAGAATACGGAGACTCAAGGCTACCATGAGACGATTACTCGTTTTTACCTGTGGCTAATCCATCAATTTCTTCAGCAGGTAGGTCGATCTCAACCAATCGATACATTAGCCGATGAACTGATTAGGCGTTATGGAGCGCGATCGCTGTTGTGGGATTATTACAGTAAAGAGCAGTTGATGTCTAAGACAGCAAGACTGGGTTGGGTAGAACCTGATTTAAAATCCTTGCAAGCGGTGGAATAAAAGTTTGCTTGTTTTGTCTAGCGATCGCACTCATTCTCAATTCATTAACCTAGGAGATGGAAAAGGGATTGATTTCCCATCTCCCATCGTTAATTAAGCTGCTTTGTCCCTTGATGCAGTGAAAGTTTCTACTTTCTCAAATAGCACTGGTTTAGAAAGCAGTCCCGCAATACGCTCTTTTACTTGACCCTGCTCAAAAAACAGTAAAGTGGGGATTGCTTCAATCTCATACTGACTGGCTATCTGAGGAAAATCATCGATATTTAATTTGCCGACTTTGACAACGTCAGCATATTTTTCAGCTAATTCACTCAAAATGGGATTCATCACCCGACAAGGGCCACACCAGGGGGCCCAAAAGTCCACGACTACAGGAATTGAACTGTTGAGAACTTCTGTGGCAAAATTATTAGCGTTTAAAGTAACATACGTAGCTTGGTTAGACATGGTTTCAACTCTCCAAATTAAATAACTTATTAACAACCTGCTGTTATCTCAACTGAGGCGATTTTGAAAGTCCATCTTTAATCCTCCATTTATTATGACATTAAACAGACCAGTCTGTCTATAAACAAATAAAAAAATTAGCTCAATAATCGATTCGTTACAGCTTTACTCACTTCTATCGGCCAAAGGTCGTGATGAATGCGAGTTTCTAATAATGCTGCTTCGTAAAGTAGATAGATGGTTGTTGCTATCAACAAACTCGAATCATTATCGTCGGGTAAAGCCTTTAATGCCAATTGCTCTATGTGGGTCTTTAGTTCAATTTTAAAGCGAGCAATTAACTGACGAGGTTTACTTTCCGGTTGAGAGAATTCTGCCGTCAAATTGACAAAAAAACAACCGCGATATTCAGTTTGTTTAGCACAGTCAGCTAAGTCGTCAAACAAAGCTAGAATTTTTGCTTTTGGTTCAGAGAACTGTTTCTCTACTTGCTTGATATGGTTTAAGAATTCAGTGTTACGGACTTTGAGATATTCCAAAACTAATGATTCTTTAGAAGGAAAGTGCTGGTAAAAACTTGCTTTGGCAACTTGAGCCTCGGCAATTATTTGGTTAATCCCAGTAGCAAGATAACCTTGTTCATAAAACAAGCAATCTACAGTTTTGAGAATCCGTTCTCTTGGGGTGAGTTGTTTAGTGACTGCATCCATGATTTAACTATAAAACAAACAAGTCTGTCTGTCAAGTTCTCAAAAACTTGTTTTTTTAGTCAACATTTAATGCAACTAACATTAGTGATCAACTCCCTTCAATAACCCCTTCTGCTTGATGCACAATATCTCGTAAATTATCGATAGTTTCTTGATTAACTTTTTGCCATAATCCTCGTTGGTTTGCTTCTAATAATCGCTCTGCCATATCTCGTAATGCCCAAGGATTTTTGGCTTGAATAAATTGTTGTACCGTTTCATCCAATAAATATGCTTCAGCAACGCCTTGATACATGAAATCTTCGACACAGTTTGCAGTAGCATCATAAGCAAATAAATAGTCTACTGTTGCTGCCATTTCAAAGGCACCTTTATAACCATGTCTCATCACTCCTTTGATCCATTTTGGGTTAATCACACGGGAACGATATACCTTAGCAATTTCTTCTTTTAGCAACTTAATTTTAGGATTATTCGGAACGGAATTATCCCCAAAATAAGTCTGAGGATTTTTTCCAGTTAAGGCTCTAACGGCAACAGTTAAACCCCCTTGAAATTGATAATAATCATCGGAATCTAATAAATCATGTTCTCGATTATCTTGATTGTGTAAGACAATTTGTAACTGTTTTAAGCGTTTTTCAAACACTTCAGGAACGCTATGACCTATTCCATTTTGATCGTAAGCATAACAACTCCAATTTAGATAAGCTTGGGCTAAATCTTTTTCATCTTTCCAGTTTTGCCCTTCAATTAATCCTTGCAAACCTGCCCCATAAGCCCCAGGTTTTGACCCAAATATTCTATAGCAAGACTTTAGTTTGGCTTGGTCTGCTGTTAACCCTTGTTGTTGCCAGAGTGCTTGTTCTTTCTGTACTTGCGCGGCTAAGGGATTGATTTCTTTTTCTTCGTTTAAACTTGACACATCTTTTATCACATTGTACAGTAAGTGTAGTAGGTTAGAGAAACTATCTCTAAAAAAGCCCGATACCCGTATCGTCACATCTACGCGGGGTCGTCCTAACACCGATACAGGAAGAATTTCGTAGTCTACTACACGACGGGACATTCCGTCCCAGACGGGTTGTACTCCCAGTAATGCCAAAACTTGAGCCACATCGTCTCCTCCGGTTCGCATGGTGGAAGTTCCCCAGATAGAAATAGCGAGGGTTTGGGGGTATT
>JBCDDV010000074.1:0-8026 GCA_039180145.1 Cyanobacteria bacterium P01_G01_bin.49
CTGTAACATTTGGCAGGAGTTTATCTAGAAACCACACACTGTATTATTATTAACCTCAGCTTGAAGTACCTTGAGACTTAGATTTCATCCTTATTTTATTAATGATTGAGACTCCTATTTCTTCATAAAATTAGCAACAAAATTACCTTAACCAGAACGGGTTAAGGTAAGTAGAAAACTAAGAGAAAAAGTTGTCGTTAACTGTTAAAATAAAGAAACAAAGAAGAATAATAAGCAAAAGATGATAAACTCATTATCTGAAGTCTCTGAACGTTTACTATCAATGACAGATGAGAAGATGATTAACTAACTTTTCATAAACTTCTCAACTCCTACAGTTCTGCTTAATGTGGTAGCCTGATTTTTGGCGTTTCATATTACTTCTCTATTGCAACATGGGGAAGGCGACTCCATTGATTCCATGAGCCATCATAATTAAAAACGTGAGGATAGCCTAATAAATATTTTAGAACGAACCAAACATAGGCAGAACGCGCCCCAATCGCACAGTAAGTCAAGATTTTTTTATCAGACGTAACCTCTTTATTCACGTAAAGAGCTTGTAATTCTTTAAAAGATTTAAAGGTTCCATCCTCATTTAAAGTTAACAGATGTTCGATATGTAATGCCCCTGGAATATGTCCACTTCGTTGATTTGGTTCTGGAGGTTTATCAAAAAAAACTTCGCCAGTATATTCTTGAGGCGTACGAACATCTAAGACAACGCAATCACTTTTATTAAGAGATGTTTGTACTTCTTGATGGCGAACACGCAAACTGTCATCAGGTAACTTAGCTTGATAGTTAGTTGGGGCAAAAACCGATAAATCTTTTGCTAAAGGATAACCTGCGGCTTGCCATTGTTGATACCCACCATTAAGGACTTTTACTTTCTCATGTCCGAACAGTTTTAAAAGCCAAAAAATCCAGCCTCCCGTTCCAGGATAACTACTGTAAGCGACTACTGTTGTCTCATTGGTAATGCCAGATCTAGACATTAATTGCTCAAAAGCGATTGGATCTAAATTGAGACTCCAATCAGGTAAGTTTAAGTCTTTTATCGTCCAAAATACGGCTCCAGGAATATGAGCATTTTTGTAAGGTTCTGGACTCATATCGACTTCAAGAATGCGAAGATTAGAATCATCAAGATGTTCTGCAAGCCATTGAACATCAATGAGAACTTCAGGATGAGCATATTGAGACATAACTGATTTCCTTGATTAGCATTAAAGCTAAGATTAATGCAATCTCACAAGTTCGCCTAGTCCTCAAACGGGTACACTTTAGCTATCATGTCTAACTTTCAACGTCTCTTACAAAACATCTCACAAGCAAAAGATGAAGCAGAATTGCGATCGCTTGTTTTACCAGACTTAGGGGAATATTTTGCCGCTAAACGGTGGGGATTATTATTCTTTGAGCAATTTTGGGCCAACTCAAACAAGTTGCCACCTCAGATTAAATTAGCACTATCGACAGAATACAATCCCGTTTTACGCTATGTTGTAGAACGACATACCCCTGTACACGAAGAATTAGTGGTTACACCGAAAATTTGGCACTTAATTTGTCCTCGTCGGGATCATTGGCATGTAATGGCAGGGCCTTTGATTAAATATGGTCAATTAGTCGGGTTAATTGGCTTGACCCGCGATCGCGGGATGCCTGCCTTTGAGACAGAGAATTTATTAGATTTAAGTGCGCTTTGTTTACATATCTCTACTTGGTTAACGAAAGTAGAATTTGATAACGTCAATCCAATGTTTAACAGCGATCGCCTAACCCCTCGTCAAAGAGAGATTGCTGTTTTAGTTGCACAGGGAAAAACTAACGCACAAATTGCTGCTGAACTCTGGATTACAGAAAATTCTGTTAAACAAGCTTTGAAGCGAATGTTTCGCAAGCTTGAAGTTTCCTCTCGTGCAGAGATGGTGGCAAAGCTTGCTTATATAATAGCCAATAATCCCTTAGAGAAATCCCAGACATGAAAAAGTTTATTTCCATTGTCGTCAGCGTCACAATCTTATTAATTATTTATTCAAAAATTGACTTTCAAGGGTTAATTAATGTTTTCCAAGACTCTGATCCTGTTTTAATGGTCGTTAGCTTAGGTATGGTCTTTCCGATTACCATGTTTACCGCCTGGCGATTACAACAATTAATGCCAAAAGGAACCAGTTTAGGCTTTTTAGAAGCCAATCGTCTCATTTTAGGCGCGAGTGTTTTGAATATGGTGTTACCCTCAAAAATGGGCGATATTGCCAAAGCCTACTTTATGCGAGATAGAGGTCATTTAAGTGGTTCTTTATCCCTTTCCTTAGTCATCTTTGAAAAAGCTTGTGATATGCTTTCACTGCTATTGTGGTGTGCATTTGGTTTAGTTATTTACTCAGACAAAAACAATTTATTTTGGATCATGACTGCTGCCGTGGCTAGTGGTTTAATATTAGGATTACTCTTATTAAGTTCTCGTAAATTTTCCCAAATCTTTTTTATTTCAGGTCAAAAAATAGCACCCAAAAAAATCTCTGAGAAACTTAAAAAGTTACAAAATTCTTGGGAAGAAATGCACAATTATTTTTGGGAAGATAAACAGCAACTTTTTAAGATTGCTAGCACATCAATTTTTATTTGGTTTTTGCACCTATTACAAATTTGGTTATTTATTCTTGCTCTTAGAGCATTTACCCCATTTTGGGTAAATTTAGCCTTATCTCCTTTAGCGATTTTAGCCGGATTATTACCCTTAACTTTTGCTGGAGTAGGAACCCGTGATGCTGCGTTAATATTCTTTTATCAACCTTATTTTGATAGCGCAACAGGGGCAGCATTAGGATTGTTATGCACCTCTCGATATTTTCTTCCTGCGATTATTGGACTACCATTTTTAGGACAAATGATGGGGGCAATGGGCAAAATTTCATCCAAAAATAAGACATGAGAAAAAGTCACTCAAATCACAATTTCTAGTGCATTTCCCATTCCTGGCGGAGGATAAATACGTAGCTTAGAATAAGGGACGATGTTTTGTAAACTATTAGCTAATAAAGGAATAGATTGTAGAATTTCCCAGTTCAGATCCTGATTAGGGCAAATGATAATTAAGATTAACCCGTCAGTTCCCATGGTAATATCCCAGCCGCATCGAGCGATTAATTCTTGCACAATTGGTTCGCAATACTTATAAAATAATTCACTCACAATATCTTCTAATTCCCAGCATAGCTGATAATCATCAGGGGTCAAAGAAGGTAAATCATCAGGGGGCAAACAAGGCGTTGTCATGGTATAAATCCTCAGACCTCAATGAACTTTAGTAACTTAAATAGCAATCAATTGAATACAGTTTGTCCTAAGCTTAAAACCCATAAAGTAGTCAAAAATAATCTCAAATACTACTAATTTCGTAATTTTCTTTATTGTCGATCCAATCAAACACTTGGTCTAACTCATTCAAGTCAATTAACCCGTATTGCCAAAGTACCATTGGCAAAGATCCTAAGGAAGATTCAGTAAAGCGAATAGCCATTTTTAAAGAATCAGAGGAAATCGCTAACTTAGTCCGTAAAAAATCAATTAATTGGGATTGATAATGATTAGTCATTTGTCTTGTACTTGATATCGATTATGTTGTTGATTACTATTTCTAGACTTAATTGTAAGAACATAAACTCATCAAAACAGCCGAAAAAACACGGCTTTAATTGCGGATAAAATTCAGGTATACGTAGTTTTACTGAGCTACTTTTTATTGGGTTTTTCGGAAATTGTGCTAGAGGATTAGGGCTGGATACGTTATGATGCTTATCAGCCCCATTGCATAAAATGGTGCCAAGGAAAAAATAGAAAATTAAATGACTACAATTACGCTAATTCTGCCCCTATGAGTTTCAAGTATTTAATAACAATTATTTTGTGTGGGTTGCTTTGGTGCAATCTTTGCTTGAGTGGATTAGCTACCCTAGAAGATAACGGAGACACACAACCCTTAAAAACCTATAATTTGAGCGTCTTAGCAGAAGGGTCAAAACAGGGGGTAAAGATTGATCCCCCAGCAACAAAAATGACGGTGAAGGTAGAAATCGGTCAAGGTTCTATTCGTTGCGGTGATGCTAATCAAACCTATAACTGCGCCCCCGGTAAACCCATCAATATTTCCTATGAACCCTCAGAGGCAGTCAGTCAGTTTTGGGGAGAAAATCAAAGTGAGCATCAATATCGACTACGTATTGATGTTTATGAAGTGGCTGGAGTCGGTAAGGAAGATTGAAGTCTTTCTGTGTACAGCGACTAATTGTATGACGTGATGACAAATTACAATTACACACTCACTTTTCCCCGTTGTCTAAACCATGTGCTAAGATTTGTTGATCCCGAACTCAGGTTATCGGTAGAGATGAAATTTCGATCCCCTGCCCCGACGAGTAATTTTCATCGATGACTTTGCAGAGAAGATTTTAAGCTTTATTTAGATGGGCGATACTGGATTTGAACCAGTGACGTCCTGCTTGTAAGGCAGGCGCTCTACCGCTGAGCTAATCGCCCTAACTCACGTTCTACTAACATAACATAGATTTTTGAAAAAACAATGTCTTTTTGATCGCAATTTTTGTATAGATTAATCAAACATCGAAATACTCATTTTTCTAACACTTCTCATACCAACTCATTTAAAATACTGACTAATTAACTCAACTGAAAACAGTTATTATGCCCTCTGGTCGCACCCACGATCGCATTACTTGGCTCAGTTTACCCTTGATAGCTATGCTAGCATACCTATTTACCCGTCGTGGCGATTGGATTTTCTGGTTAAGTGGGGCTTATTTGTTTAGCGGGTTGATGTTTGGCCCAGACTTAGATATTTATTCTATTCAATACAAACGTTGGGGCATTATCCGTTGGATTTGGCTGCCTTATCAATCTTGTCTCAAACACCGTTCTTTCCTTTCTCATGGCTTCTTAATAGGAACCATTTTGAGACTAATCTACCTAACGACTATTATGATGATTCTGGCTATACTTGGGGTAGCGATCGCTCAACTAATTTGGGGGTTTAGTTGGAATTGGCAAGATTTTACCCAAAATAGTATTGCTTTAGTCAGAAATCGATATTTGGGAGAAGTAATGGTTACATTTATTGGCTTAGAATTAGGGGCTATGAGTCATAGTGTAAGCGATCATCTGGGAACAGCTTTCAAACGTTTTCAGCAAAAAAAATTACAACCTAGACTCAAAAAGAAGATGAGTTCGAGAACCTTAAAAAAGGGTAAAAAATAGAAAAGATAAATCCTTAGAAGTCTTAAAATGCCCCAGTATTCTCAGTTAAATGGCAACATGACTTTAGAACAAGCAATCCAAAAACTGTGTTGGAAAGAGGAACAAGAAGGCGATACTCCTATCACAATGGCCGATGATTAGTTTGATGATACCAGTTGTTAATAAATCAATTAATCACCATGCACAGTTTTTCTTCTATAGGTTCATAATATCTCTCAGTTGTAGGCATCGAGAAAAAATCACCAATTGAATATAAAAAACCTCTAAATCTTAAATAGTTGTCAGTAAAACATCTTCTCCGCTGAGGCCATTGCCTCGGTGGCAAGAGGCGAGAGCTTTGCCTCTTGCCTTGAATGAAAACCATCAGCATTTGAGTTTGTCAATTGTTCAGCGTGATACCCAATCAGTTAATTTTTAACACCGACTTCTTCATCTTCTTCGATGAAGCTTGCCGAGCCATTATGACCATTATTATCCGTATCAGGAATAGCCGGAGTGGGTGCTGCTATATCAACGCCGTTGATAACTGCACCTAAAACAGGAACTTCTGCGTCAGATAATTGATCGATGGCTTCATTTAATAAACTCGAACGAGTCACCCCTGGCCGTGTTACCAGAACCAGTCCATCGGTCAACGGTTCGAGCAACAACGCATCGTTACAGCGAGATAGAGAAGGGGTATCGATGATTACCATATCAAACCTTCCCCGTGCGTCTTTGAGCAGCAATTGTAACTCACTTGATTCAATAATTGCTGCTGCTTGTCTTTGGGGGCCTGGACTTGCTAAAACGTATAAATTAGCAACTCTAGGTACCATGGTAATAGCATCACTGCGATCGCTATAATATCGTAAAGGTTCCAAGCTAGCCTCACGATCAGGGACAACTTCTAACCATTGCGCTTGAGAGGGAGAGCGTAAATCAGCTTCTACTAATAAAGTCCGTTTTCCGGCATTAGCCGAGGCGATCGCCAAGTTATAAGCAGTGGTACTTTTTCCTTCTTCATGAGAAATGCTGGTGATCATAATCACCTTAGATGCATCTGTTCCAAAACGACGTAATTCACTGCGAAACCGCTCATAAAAGCTGAGATCGGGCGATTCTTCATTAAGCAAGACTGGACTTAATTCTTCTAAGGATGAGGAAACGTAAATAAAAGGCAGTTGTCCCAACAGCGGAATTTCTCTGTCTGTTAAAGACTCCCGAATTTCTTCAGGGGTGTGTAGACGATCATCAAGTAACGCCATTAACAGAATAATGCCCAATCCAGCGATTAGCCCAATGCCTCCACCCGCTAAGATAATGAGTATGCGGTTTTTCTCAGTCGGTTTGGCTGGAGGAGCAGGTTGATAAGTAGCAGGAAGGGCGATCGATAAACTTCCTACGGTTTCAGCTTCAGCCGCTTGAGCATCTACCAACGCCGTGAGAATGTTTTGATAGACAATGCGTTGAAATTCTACTTTTTGTACTAGCTTTGCTTGTCGTAATTGCTTATCAGGGAATTGTTCGTACTGTTGGCGTAACTCTTGCTCTGTCTGAATCACTGACTGCAACTGCTTAAATAAACCCGCACGTTGGGTTTGGAGAGTCAAAAGTTGACTTGCCAATTGCTGTCTACTCGGATCAAGACTACTATCTTGACGAATCTGGCTAATCGGCACGGGTGCTAGGTCTCTTGCCCCCATCAACTCTTGGGCTCGTTGTTGTAGCAGCATCTCATTAACTTTTTGTTGCTTCCGCAATTGAATGATGGTAGGGTGCTCTTCGCGTAAATCTATTTTTTGACGCTCAAGTTGCAGTTCAATGTCCAAAATTTGGGCCCGTAAATTGGCTAAGATTGGATCTGCACTCAGAGCAACTGACGTATAAGCTTGTTCAGGGGTTAATCCTAACTGATCAATTAAGCTATTGATGCGCCCTTCAAGTTCTTGAAGAGCTAATTGAAGTTCTCGTTGTCTTTGCTGACTACTGGTAATCCCACTAAAGAGACTACCATCTTGAATGGCGAGTAAATCCGATCCTTCTTGAGACACATAGCGGTAAAATTGATTTTCTGCCGCCGTCAAGTCATTTTGAACTTGGGACAAGCGTTTGCCCAAGGCATCAATTCGGCTTCGCAACTCGGATGTATTAAGCCAGCGACTATGTTCCTCCATCGCTTCCATGAAGGTTTCTAATATCAAAGTAGCGCGAGTGGGAGATTCTTTATCAACATATTCTAGCTTAATGACGGAAGAGAGGGCGTTGCCTTTCTTATCCCTTTCAGGCAGTTCAACTTTTAGGGTCTTTTCCCGAATTTTCAGCAGTTCTTCCGTCTTCAGTTTTAATTTCTCTTGGACATTCCTGAGAACCCGCTCCGATAACAACATATCGGGTTTAATGGCTCTCCCTTCAGCTTGGAGTTCAGTTCCCGTCGTTGTAAAACTTGGTGGTGGTTCGCTAAAAGTTAGCTGTCCTATTGCTTTATAAGTGGGATCAGGAGGAGGTTCAGGTGGTTGCAGAGCGATAATTCCTGCAATCCCGAAACCAGCTAGTATGGTAAGGCCGCCTAGCCAGTAATTTTGTTGGAAAGAAATGGCAAATCGTTTAACAATAGGAGGAGCCATAGGTTTTTAAGAATATAAATATATAAGATGCCACCATTTTAAACGGTTGTTTACCTAAATACGAATAGTTAGATCATTTTTATTAGTCATTTAAAATCCACTATTGTTATTATTATTGTTACCGCCAAAGTTTCGGC
>JBCDDV010000075.1:0-7934 GCA_039180145.1 Cyanobacteria bacterium P01_G01_bin.49
CAGACGTTAAAGATGAGATTCTTTCTGATTTTTTTATCTAAAAATCGTATCCTAACGTTATTAACACAACTTCTTCTAATTGAGCAATTGTCTCAGCACTAAGTTGACCTAACCTCCGAATTAATCGGGTTTTATCCAAGACTCGAATTTGAAAACACAAGGCAACTGAATTCTGTCCCAAACCACCATCACCTTGCTGAATTAACAGACAGATCGGTAATGAAGCTCGACGCTGGTTTGTCGTCAGAGGAATTGCAATAATCGTTGTAGAAAACTGAGAAATAATATCATTTTGGAAAATAACAATGGGACGGATACCTGCTTGCTCAGAGCCTTGAGTCGGATTAAGATTCGCTAGCCAAACTTCCCCTCGCTTAAGTGATTCAGTCATTGCTGATCTTCCTGAGCAAGCATTGTTGCGTAATCATCCATCCCAGCTTCAGCGAGAACACGGTCTTCTCCTGCAAACTCTGTTGCCAAAGAAGACAACTGAGAAGGATTAAAAGCGATTCGACGAGGTTTATCTCGAAATTTCAGAAAAGCGATAAAGTCAGCAACTTGCTGAAGTTGCTCATCGGTAAGTTGATCAAGATCCTGCTTTAGAGCTTCGCTAGTGATTGGCATAATAGAATAGTAAAAAAACTTCATAGCTATTGCTCTATTGTAAATAATACTTTTCCGTGTGCCTGGATTGATTTCGCCCAGTAAGTAGGTGATGCAGTTACACTCGCTAGGCGAGACCATCTATTACTATGGCATCAAATCGCTGCTCCGTCTTGATGGAAGATCAAGCGATCGCTCTTGGAACAATAGTTGGACTTATAAATTGCTGTCAATTTTCAGCAGTTGAAAATAAGCGGCGTTAAATCGCTTTGGTAAAACTATAAGCCTATGAATTTTTTTCAACAAAATCTTTGAGACTTGATAGCAAAAAATCCCAAACATTGAGCATATCAAGATACATTTTTTGAGACTGTAAGTTTTTGTGTTCTAATTTCAGATTGGTTCCGTTATTTGATTTGTGAAGTGTATAACAGATAGTTAAATGGTTCTCTGGTGATCTTTTTGTCCCGTGATTATCACTCCAGTAAGAGTACTGAAATTTTTCATCGGGCAATAAGGCTTCAATTTTTCCATAATCCGTGAAATCTTTATCGTCATTACTTCCCCTGAAGATAATCTCGTCACCAACTTTCCAAGTGGATACCACTTCTTTGAGAGGATAATATTGGACGATCTTATCTGAGTTCGTCAGCGCATCAAAGAGAACGCTTGGTGGTACGTTAACCGATAAATCTTTTTCTATCGCAAACGTTGTCATGATTATCACCTTTGATTAATCAATTTTTTGATTACCATCATATTAAGCTACAATCTTCATAATTACATTGTGCTTTGTTAAGCAAAAATTTCGGGAAAGCATTACAGAGAATAATCCAAAATTTAGCTTGGTTAACTCTCCTAATCCCCCGACAAACTTTATTGTCAATTAATGGCGACACTTTATGGAATGGCTTTCTGCTCCTCTTAGCTTTGCCAAGTACATATTAACTGGCTTTATCATGTACGGCTGTTTTATTTTAGTTGAACGTTTGCGTCCCGTTGAACCTCATCAACCCTTTAGTCACTTGTGGTTTAACGTGCGATGGTATGTCATTTATAGTTTAGTGAGTCTCCTTTTCCAAGCCATAGGTATGGGACTTGTGATAACTTCCATCCAAGATCGGCTAGGGGTTCCTTTCATTAGCCTTCCTATTCCCCATACTCCATTAACTTATGGACTGACTGCACTGCTATATTTTTTAGTAACAGATTTTTTTTATTACTGGTTTCACCGTTGGCAACATACTACCTTGCTATGGGAACAGCACAAATTTCACCATAGTGAGGTGTCATTAAATGTTACCAGTACCCGTCGGGTACATTGGTTAGAAGATCCCCTGTTGCTCGTATTTTTGGGCCTTCCCATGGGATTATTGTTTCAGTTCAATGGCCTGGCGTTGGGAATTCTGACTTTCATTGAAATTCTCTGGCTACAGTTCATTCATCTAAATCTACGATTGGATCTAGGTTGGCTGTCTCCAGTTATAACAGGGCCTCAGTACCATCGTCTTCACCACTCGTTTCAAACAGAGCATTTAGATAAAAACTTTGCAGCTTTTTTCCCTTTATGGGACATTATATTTAGAACTTATCATCATCCCCGTCGCGGTGAGTTCCCCCCAACGGGATTGACAACCGGGGAGACTTACAATAATTTGTGGGGAGCAAATCTATTACCCTTTCGAGAATGGCTCGGTTCTAACTATTTTGGCGGTTATCTCAAGAAAAAGCTCGGAAATCTTGATAGTAAATAGTTAGGCTGGTTGAGTTTTACGAATCATGGAACAAATCAACATCTCTCGCATTTCAGAGATTCAATCGGGAGCAATTAATCATCTCGTTGAGGAGTCTTTGTCTCAAGGATTTCAATGTCTTCAAAGGCTGATTCTAGACTATCGAAGTGGTTTTAATTGCTTTGATAAGTCTGGGGAAGTCCTACTTACCGCATCAGTGCAAGGTGCAGTAGTGGGAATTGGTGGACTAAATCGAGATCCGTATTTCAATGATTCAAACGTGGGAAGAGTAAGGCATTTGTATGTTAAGTCGATGTGGCAAAGACGGGGAATAGGGCATTTGCTGGTCAATTCTCTTATTTACGAAGCTCATCAGCATTACCGACTATTAACGTTACGAACAAACATGGCGGCAGCCGATAAATTTTATCAAAAACTAGGATTCAAGACTCAGCCCAGGTGGGAGCATACAACCCACCATCTACAATTAGGCAAAGTCGAGTATTACCCCTTGAGCAAAATTTTACATTAAAAGCGGATAACCATGAAAACTGTCGATGAATTTCTATCCCATCTTTATAGCTTAGATGTCAACCTGTGGCTAGAAGGCGATCGCCTACGTTGTAGTGCGCCAGAGGAAGTTCTAACCCCCGATCTTAGCCAACAACTTCAGCAGCGCAAATCAGAAATTATCGACTTTCTCCAGCAAGCAAATCTCGCTGTTGATGCGGATCTCCAACCGATTAAACCCACAAAGAGAGAAGGCAATCTTCCCCTCTCATTTGCTCAGCAACGACTGTGGTTTCTTGAACAATTACAACCCGGTAGTTTTGCTTACAATATTCCCACTGCTGTGCGATTGATAGGCTCTCTAGATCTGGCAGTGTTAGAACGGAGTTTTAATGAGATTGTGCGTCGCCACCAAACCTTACGCACCCATTTTATCATTGTAGACGGCGAGCCTGTTCAGGTAATTGATTCAACCCTCGCCTTATCTTTTCCAGTGCTAAATTTAGCGCATTTAAGTGAGGCTGAGCAGGAAACTGAAGTTTTACGCCTGGCGACTCAAGAAGCGCAAAAACCCTTCGATTTAGCTAAAGATCCCTTACTTAGAGTGACGTTACTACAACTTAACCCCACTGATCGTGTGGTGCTGTTAACCTTACATCATATTATTGCCGATGGCTGGTCAATGGAAATCCTGATCCGAGAATTAACTCGCCTTTATGAAGCCTTCTCAAAAGATCATCCACCATCACTTCCAGCTTTACCCATTCAGTATACTGACTTTGCTGCTTGGCAACGGCAACGACTTCAGGGAAAACGACTGGATACCCAACTCTCCTACTGGAAACAGCAACTTCAAGGAACCCTCAACGTCCTGCAACTGCCGACGGATTTTCTGCGAACCAGGATACAGGGGTTTCAGGGAGGGAATCAAACCTTTACCTTATCTTCTCGCTTAACTGACAAGCTCAAAACTCTGAGTCAACAAGAAGGAGTTACCCTATTTATGACTCTGTTGGCAGCGTTTAAGGTACTGCTTTACCGTTACAGTGGACAGGAAGATATTATCGTCGGTTCTCCCATTGCCAACCGTAACCGTTCAGAAATCGAGGGATTAATCGGCTTCTTTGTGAATACTTTGGTATTGCGGACGAATCTCTCAGGAAATCCTAGTTTTCGCACCCTATTGCATCGCGTGCGAGAGGTAACATGGGGAGCTTACGATCATCAAGATTTGCCCTTTGAAAAATTAGTCGAAGAGTTACACCCAGAACGAGATCTCAGCTATAATCCCTTATTTCAGGTGAAATTTCGCTTAGAAAATGCCCCAACTGAATCCTATTCCCTACCAGGGTTGACCCTTCGTTCCCTGAAACAGGCTAATCCCACCGCTAAGTTAGATTTAAGCTTAGATATGTACGAGACAGCAACAGGATTAGTTGGAGGGTTTGAGTATAATCAGGATTTGTTTACGCCAGAAACCATTAATCGGATGGTGGGGCATTTTTGCACTTTGTTAGAGGGAATTGTTGACAATTTAGAGAAACCCATTTCTGAACTATCTTTACTGACGGAAAAAGAACGGCAAGAAATTTTATACGATTGGAATGAAACTCAGACAGATTATGCTCAAAACCTGTGTTTTCACCAGTTATTTGAAGCACAAGTCCAAACAAATCCTGAAGCGATCGCCTTAGTCTTTGAACAGGAACAACTCACTTACGGAGAACTCAATCAGCAGAGTAACCAACTCGCCCATTACCTGCAAACATTAGGAGTGAAACCAGAGGTAAAAGTGGGAATTTGTGTTGAGCGATCGCCGTTCATGATTATCGCGTTACTGGGTATTCTCAAAGCAGGGGGGGCTTATGTTCCACTCGATCCTGCCTATCCCCCAGAACGCCTGGCTTTTATGGTATCCGATTCCCAAATTTCGGTGTTGCTGACAACGCAGAAACTTGCCGCAACTATTCCCCACGAACAAGCAACAGTAATCTGTCTCGATACCGACTGGGCAACTATCGCAACCGAAGTAGAAGATAATCCCATTAGTAGTGTTACCCCTCAAAATTTAGCCTATCTTATCTACACCTCCGGTTCAACAGGCGTTCCTAAAGGCGTTCTCGTCAGTCACGAAGGATTAGTCAATTTAACTGAAGATAAAATTCGGGTTTGTCAGGTATCTCCTGAAAGTTGTGTACTTCAGTTCTTTTCCTTTAGTTTTGATGCTTCAATCCCTGAAATTATCATGGCGTTAGGGTGCGGTGCAAGACTGTGTTTAGCGAAACTAGAATCTCTGTTACCTGGCCCAGCCCTATTAAAATTATTACAAGACCAAGGCATTACTCACATCACGATCACTCCCTCTGCTTTAGCTAACTTAGCTTTTACCGAGTTACCCTCACTGCAAATGGTCTTAGTGGGGGGAGAAGCCCCCTCCCCTGATCTGATTGAAAATTGGTCACGCGATCGCCTTTTTATCAATGCCTATGGCCCAACGGAAGTGACGGTTAATGCCAGCATGGTTCCTTGTGGTAACGGATATCCGATCTTACCCACCCTTCGTCCTAGTGCTAATAAACAGCTTTATATCCTAGACCGTCATCTGCAACCTGTTCCAGTGGGAGTTCTAGGAGAACTGCATATCGGGGGGATAGGACTGGCGAGAGGCTACCTCAACCGTCCTGATAAAACAGCAGAAGTCTTTATTCCCAACCCTTTTGAAGGCAGGAGGCAGCAGGCAGGTGATCCCCCCCTGCCCCCCCTTAATAAGGGGGGAAGAGTTAGGAGTCGCCTTTACAAAACTGGGGACCTTGCTTGTTATTTACCCGATGGTCGCATTAAATTATTGGGTCGTCTGGATAATCAGATTAAAATTCGAGGCTTTCGCTTGGAGACAGGGGAAATTGAAACATTACTCCAACAGCATCCTCAAATCAAAGCTACTGTGGTGGCAGTTCGGGAAGATTTGTCAGGAGATAAACGTTTAGTGGCTTATTATGTCGCTGAAATCGATGCTGTTCCTGCCAATGAACTGCGTAGCTTTCTAAGAGAAAAGTTGCCTGAATATGCCATTCCCAGCGCGTTTGTCGCTTTAGAAGCATTCCCCCTAACCCCCAACGGAAAAATTGATTCTCACGCCCTTCCTGCACCGAATCAAACCCGTTCTGCCAGCGATTGGATCGCACCGAGAACTGCAACGGAGGAATCTGTCGCCCAAATTTTTGCTCAGGTGCTAGAAATCGAACAAATTAGTATCCATGACGACTTTTTTGACTTGGGGGGTCATTCTCTGTTAGCCACGCGATTAATCGCCCAATTACTAGAAATCTTTCCCGTTGACGTAACCATTATTGATCTATTTGAAGCCCCCACCGTTGCTGGATTAGCCGAACGAATTGATAATAAGCAACTCCGCGATCGCCTTCAGACTGTCGAGGAAGAGACGTTAGAGGAACGGGAGGAGATTGAGATTTAAAAGTGTTGGAGTTATTTCTCGCTACGCTGCCCTTCTTATCAAAATATCTTAAAAAATGACTGATACGCCTGTTTATCTCAAACCTAATGTTATCGTCGAGCCATTAGTCAATCAATGGTACGCTTGGTCATACTTGATTTCTCCAGCAACAGCAGCGATGTATGTAGCCAATTCTCATCTCAAAATGATGGAATCGTTTGTTGCTGCGCCAGAAGTCCATTCTTCAGCGTTGAAAAATCCCGCCATGATTGGAGGGCCATTTATCGATTATGATGCTAGCCGTGTAGGAGAAATTCAAGGGTTATTGGAAAAAACGAAAAGAGAACAAGAACATCTACTCACCCTAGCAGACTCTATTACCACCCTAGAGAAAATTTTAGCCAAGGAAGCAATAGGCTATTCTCTAGAACCCCTGTATGAAAAGGTTCCTGAAGCGTTAAAAGGTTATGTGGAGTTGGTCTACGATGGCAGCGATCGCCCCTCTATTCGTTTGCTAGAATCACTCCTCTACCGAAGTCCCTACTATAACCCAAAGTCTCAAAGTATCGCCTTATCTTTGGGAAATCCTGATCAACGCTCATTCGTTCTCAGTACCCCCCGCTTACCATCTGTGCAAAATTTGCATATTAACTTACCCTTTCAGTCTCATCACCTGGATCAGTTATTGGCGATGCGGGAGACTCCTCAATCTTACGCCGAAATTAAAGCAGCTTTGTCCATTCAACCAGAACAAGAAGCTCTTTTTTCTTCCTTTTTTAGCGATCAAGTTCCCCGTAAAACTCCTCGATATCAAGGAGATAGGGTTAGAATTCGCTATTTTGGTCATGCGTGTTTATTAATAGAAACCCAGGGGGTTAGTATTCTTTGTGATCCCCTCATTAGCAACGAAAATCCCACAGGAATGCCCCGTTATAGCTATGCAGATTTACCGCCTAAAATTGATTATGTCGTGATCACTCACAATCATCAAGATCACGTTATGTTAGAAACCTTATTGCAGATACGTCATAAAATTGGGACGATAGTCGTTCCCAAAAGCCACAAGGGACTGTTATTTGATCCTTCCCTGAGATTGATGTTAGAGTCCATTGGGTTTAGCAAGGTAAAAGAAGTAGACGAACTCGATACGATAGAGATTCCTGAAGGACAAATCGTCAGTTTGCCGTTTTTTGGTGAACACGGAGACTTGAATATTGGGGCGAAAACAGCTTATTTAATTCAATTGCAAGGACGTTCAATCTTGTGTGCGGCGGATTCTAATAATATTGAACCCCGACTTTATGATCACTTGTATGCTCTATTTGGCAACCTAGATGTTCTGTTTATTGGGATGGAATGTGAGGGTGCGCCTTATACTTGGGCTTATAATCCCTTATTAACGCGACCCACTGCTAGGAAAATGGCGCAAACGCGGCGACTGGATGGATCAAATGCTCAAAAAGCGATTCAACTGGTTAAACGATTTTCTCCTCAACAAGTCTATGTTTACGCCATGGGTCAAGAACCGTGGTTGACTTATATCACTTCCCTTCTGTATACCGATGAATCTCATCCCGTTGTAGAATCTAATCGCTTGGTAGAATATTGCCATAGCCGCGATATTCTTAGTCAAA
>JBCDDV010000076.1:0-7920 GCA_039180145.1 Cyanobacteria bacterium P01_G01_bin.49
AGCAAGAGCAGGTCTTGCTTTGCACTTCAAACTTGTTGCCAGTTGTCTAGAGATTTCCTTAAACCAAAATGTTCAACTCGCGCATGCTCTAGGCGAGGGTGTCTTGGAGGACATTCCCTTGCTCCCACCCCCCTATATCCCCCCTACCAGGGGGGACAGGGAGCGGGCTTCCTTCGCAACCTCGCCGAGTCTCGCTCGTCAATGCTCAATGTTCAATCATTAGTTAATTGAGTAACGCTTTAATAAAAAATTGAGGAAGTACCAACATTCGTCGCCAACGCCAAGGTTCTTGATAGAGACGATACAGCCACTCTAAATTATTTTCCCGTAACAAACGAGGAGCGCGAACTTTTGTTCCTGACCAAATATCAAAACTTCCCCCGACTCCAATCCAAATAGCTTGGGGACAAAGCTTTCGGTTCTCACGAATCCAATATTCTTGGCGAGGAACTCCTAACCCGACTAAAATTAAACGCGGTTGTGTGGTTTGCAAAGTTTTTTTCCAAGTTTCTTGCTCTTCGTCTGATAAATATCCGTGGGACGTAATAATCGAAATGCCTGGAATTTGTTCACGCAAACGAGTTGCTGCTGCTTCTGTCACCCCTGGCTTTCCTCCATAAAAGGCAATGGGATAAGATTCTCCTCGTGTGCCTAATTTTTTGAGTAAGGATTGGGCTAATTCAATTCCTGGACATCTGGGCTGTTTTTTTCCCCGCAACTGTAAATAAATTACAACCCCTGCTCCGTCAGGAATCACTAATTCAGCGTCTCGAATTACCTCAGCAACAGAGGAGTCTTGCTGCCCTAACATTGCCATCTCTGCATTAAGGGTCACTACATGAACCCCTTTTTGATTTTCACAACATTTTAATAACCAATGGGTATAATCATCACAAAGGTGAACAGGTAGATTGAGTACCGGAAAGGTTTCGAGGTAAGCAAACATAACCAATAGGGGGCCAGATGTTTAAATTTTTTAACAACCTAGAGATTAGCATACTCAGACCACTGCCTTGGTGGCAATTGCATGATAGCTTAAGAATATTGTTAGCAATGATACTTAGATATTGCCAACAGTTAGGTTAGGATGAGTGAAATTTCAAATGACCACCGCGATTGGATATCAAAAAATCTCTGTATCAATCAAGCAATAGGTTGTTGGCAATTAAATTTTAAATTTGTTAAAAACACTATTTTGTGACGCTTTTACTCCTGAATCATGCAAAAAAAGAACTTTTGTCGCTTAATTCCTTCTTGCCTAAGTCTAGTCTTGTTTGGGTTATCTCTCTGGACAATTAAGCAAAACCTACATCATTATCAGGCCGAAACTTTTTGGAATAGTTTATCGAATATCCCGATTTATCATATCCTAGGGGCGATCGGGTTGATGAGTGTCAATTATATGATTATGACCGGATATGATTTTCTCGGAGTCGCCTATGTTCGTCGTTCTCTTCCCTACTCTAAAACTGCGTTAGTCGGTGTTATTTGTTCTGGTATTAGTAATAGCGTGGGGTTTGCTTTGCTTAGCAGTTGTATGATTCGTTATCGTTTCTATTCTGCTTGGGGATTATCAGTCGTAACGATTGCTCAAATTTCTGCTTTTTGTAATTTTTCTTTTTGTTTAGGACTATTTGTTGTCGGGTCTATTGTTTTCTTAAAAGAACCCCTAGCAATTCCTAATTTATTGGATTTACCTTTTATTTCAGTGCGTCCTTTAGGGGCAATCTTTTTACTGATTATTATTGCCTACTTAGTCATCACTATTACCCGTCAGAAACCTGTCAAAATTGGTAAGTGGACATTACCCCATCTTCCCCTTAAACTAGCTTTGGCTCAATTGTTAGTGTCTGCCTTAGATTGGTCGTTAGCAGCATCAGTCTTATACGCGATTTTAAGTGCTTCTATTTCTTTATCTTATCCTGCTTTTTTCGGAATCTATATGCTAGCTCAAGTGGCAGGATTAGCAAGTAATGTTCCGGGAGGTTTAGGGGTTTTTGAAACAGTGATGCTTTTGTTGCTTGCTCCCTATATCTCTTCAGAAGAATTATTTGGCTCATTACTAGTCTATCGCGGTGTCTATTATTTAATTCCTTTAAGTTTTTCTGCTTTACTATTGGGTAAATATGAATTAGGACGCTTTCTTTCTCAAGAAAATCAACTTTGGAAAGAAGTACAATAAAAACTATAATTAAAGTCAGTTCTGCTCATCAAGCCATTTTAGCTTTAGTAAAGATTTTTTGACTTGGTGGGCAATTCGTGCTTAAAATAGTACAAATAAACCTAAAAGTATTTAGGAAGAAACTGATAGAGACAAAATGATGTTAACCCAATTCCGAATGCACTATCCTCAAGGTAGTTTAATCAGTGAGTTAGTGACCATCGATCACGGTAAATATATTGTTAGGGTATTAGTACAAATTAATGGTGTTACTTTAGGGACAGGACTAGCCTCAGATGATAAAATTGAGGTAGCCGAAGATAGAGCTAGAGAAAGAGCATTAAATAGTCTTTATTTAGAGAATCAGTCCCTTGAACAATCACGCCACAAAGAAACGGTTGACACTAAAGAATCAGTTGAATTATCATCAGTCTCTCCAGAAAAAGAACCCGAACCTATTGCAAAATCAAATAAGGTAGAAACTACTAAGCAATCAATTCAACCCTCATCTTCTTCAGAAAAATCATCATCTAAATCATCTAAGAAATTATCAAACGCAGGTAATGCTAAAAAAGCTGTTTCTACAGAAGAAAAACCGCTTCCCATTGCTGAGATTCCAGTCGAACCAGAAATAGAAGAGAAGCCACTTCCCATTGCTGAAACTCCAGTCGAACCAGAAATAGAGCAGAAGCCACTTCCCATTGCCGAGACCCTAGTCGAACCAGAAATAGAAGAAAAGCCTCCTATGATTGAAGAGGAAACTCTGGACTTTTCTGATATTATCGCTCGGTCTAATGCAGAATTGAAACGATTAGGATGGACAACAGAACAGGGGAGAGAATACTTAATACAGACCTATGGCAAGCGATCGCGTCAAGTGCTTTCAGACGAAGAATTATTAGAATTTCTCCACCATTTAGAAAGTCTTCCTACGCCTTCTTAACTTAAATTCAAGACCAGCAATTCAGGAAATTAAATCAAGAAAAGAGATGAAACATAGAATAAATGCTTTCATCTCCATCTTAAGTTTTTATTCAACAGCAACCGGGGGATTACTTGCTGAAGGACGACGATTAATCACTTGGTCAATCAAACCATATTCTTTAGCATCCTCTGCGGACATAAAGAAGTCCCGTTCTGTGTCTTCGGCAATTTTATCTAATGGTTGTCCAGTATGACTCGCTAAATGATTATTCAGCAATTCTTTGAGATAGAGAATTTCTTTAGCTTGAATTTCAATATCCGTTGCTTGTCCTTGGGCCCCACCGAGGGGTTGATGAATCATAATGCGAGAGTTGGGAAGACTCATGCGCTTACCTTTCGCACCAGCACTAAGAAGAAATGCGCCCATACTAGCTGCCAACCCAATACATATGGTACAGACATCTGGGCGAATTTGATTCATCGTATCAAAGATTCCCATGCCAGCAGAGACAGAACCACCAGGAGAGTTGATAT
The DNA here is from genome assembly GCA_039180145.1 of Cyanobacteria bacterium P01_G01_bin.49. Classification (GTDB taxonomy): domain Bacteria; phylum Cyanobacteriota; class Cyanobacteriia; order Cyanobacteriales; family Microcystaceae; genus JBCDDV01. The sequence continues at coordinate 3,620 of JBCDDV010000076.1, forward strand.
AGAGGTAAATGTCTTTATCAGGGTCTTCTGCTTCTAGAAATAATAGCTGGGCTACGATCAGGTTAGCATTCTCATATTTAACCTCTTGTCCCAGAAAGACGATGCGTTCCCGCAGCAGACGGGAGTAAATGTCAAAGGCGCGTTCACCACGGCCAGAAGTTTCGATAACGGTAGGAATCATGGGGTCTCTATATTTTCTGTCTTTCTTTTGATTTTAGCGAGTTTATTGAAAAGAAGGGGATGGGAGTTAGATCCTGTCTACAAAGTCATCGATGTCAATTTCTCCTTGAGGCAGGGTATCAAAAATTTATCTCTACTGATAACCTGGGTTCGGGATAAGAAAATCTTAGTGTATGGTTTGGGAACGAGGAAGAGCAATTGAGTTAATAGTTGATCGAGAATTCCAATGAACAATCAACAATGGATCTAACCAATTTCCCGATAGAAGTATTTATGGAAAAGTTGATACTTTCACCTTACCTACTAGGATGTGAGCTTTTTAACCCCCTGCCATGTTCTGCTCAAATTGTCGTAACGCGACACTCGATCCTTGATTCCAGGCTAATTCAATATATTTTGGCAAGATGGTTTTTACATCAAAATCACTAAACATTAAACTATTTAAACTATCTTGATAATTGGTTCCATCAAATAGATATATGTTTAATTCTTGGGCTTTATAAATCCATAATTCAGGAATCTGTAAGGGTTCATAAGCGTCTATATTATTGATTGAAGTTAAGTCTACCTCAATGGCTAAATCCGGGGGTGGATCAATAGCCAAATCAATTTTATCTTTCCCTAAAATTGCCTGTCTATTCTCTACATAAAAACAAGTATCTGGTTCTACTCCGGCTTGTTTCAAACGTTTCAGGGTAATGGGGTCAAAACAGTCCCAATCTTTTCCTTGTTTGCGTAGTAAACTTTTAACAAGATCTCTTAGGGTATCAATCCGTTTTCCATGACTAGGTAAAGGTGACATCAGACGAATTTCTTGGGTTTTGCTATTAAAATAAAGCTTAGGGAAGGTATTTGCTTGACGAATCGTAATCAAGTTTTCGTAATCTTCCCAGGTTTGTTGTCGAAGAATCACTTCACTGCCTGGAGATAAGGTTAAAGTATCTTGGTTAACGGTGACAAACATCGTCTTGACTCCCTTGAAGATGATTAGATTTTTGGCAAACTTAGACAACAGACAAGCTCAAATATCACGGTTGCCATAACAGAATGCTAAGATTTTTTGATCTCTTAAGCCCCATTTTCTGAAACACCCTTTATCCTAAGAAGTATAGCCAATTCATAGAACAAGATGTCCTGTGATTGCCAAACCCCTCCCAAACCCGTCTGAATTGGCATAATTACTGTCTAGTAGCGTGGTAATGAAAGAGATAGAACGATATTACAAAGTATTGGGATTAGAGGTAGGCGCATCCCTTGAGGAAATTAACCAAGCGTATCGGGATTTGGCGTTTGTTTGGCATCCTGATCGCTTACCCAAAAATAATCAGCGACTTGTCGCGAAAGCGGTAGCCAAATTACAAGAACTTAACCATGCTCGTGAACAACTCAAGTCTTACCAATTAGTCTCCCAGCCTTCAGAAACAGTGTCTGCTGGAGGTGCAACCCGCCAGCCCCCTCGCCAGCCTTCTGCTTCTTATCAATATTCCCACACTTCCTACAATTCCCACACTTCCTACAACTCTCATACTTCTCACAATGCTTACACACAGGCGCAACGTCCCTATTATCGTGATTTGAGTGGGGCAGATTTAAAGGGTGCTAATTTGAAAGAACAAGATCTTTCGGGCAGAAAGTTGATCCAAGCGGATTTGAGTTACGCTGATTTGAGTGATAGTTTTTTGCATAAAATTAATTTAGAACAGGCGAATCTTTATCGGGCTAATTTATTCCGGGCCAATTTGTTACAAGCAAATTTGCGGTGTGCTAATCTGCAAGAAGTAAATTTAGTCGGGGCAGATTTATCTGGAGCAGATCTGAGTAAAGCAGATTTATCTGGGGCGAAAGTTGGCTCCCGGAACCGTATTATGGTGAAGTTAACGGGAACTATTTTAACCGGAGCAATTTTACCTGATGGAACAATTCATTCCTAAAATCTACCTAAAATAACAGGTTATTCTAAAATAAGTAATTAGGATCATGCGCCTTGCTCAACGTCTCCAAGCTTTGCAGATGAATGTCTTTGCTGATATGGATCGGGCGAAGTCTCAAGCTGTATCAATAGGACAAACCATTATTGATTTATCTTTGGGATCTTCAGATTTGCCAGCCGCACCAGAGGCGATCACAGCGATAGAATCCTCATTGCACGATCCTAGCACTCATGGTTATTTGCTCCATCGTGATACCCTAGAATTTAGAGAAGTAGTTGCTCAATGGTATACTCAACGGTTTAATCTTCCTATCGATCCGCAAACGGAAGTTTTACCCCTCATTGGTTCTCAAGAAGGAACGGCTCATCTCCCTTTAGCGTTGCTTGATCCTGGTGATTTTGCCTTGTTACTTGATCCAGGATACCCTTCTCATGCTGGAGGTGTCTACTTGGCAGGGGGACAAATTTATCCAATGCCTTTATGGGCAGAAAATGATTTTTTACCGATTTTTACTGATATTCCCAGGAATGTCTTAGCTCAAGCACGGTTAATGGTGTTAAGTTATCCCCATAATCCGACAACAGCAACAGCGTCTTTAGCTTTTTTTGAAGAAGCAGTGGCATTTTGTCAGCAACATGACTTAATTTTAGTTCATGATTTTCCCTATGTTGATATTGTGTTTGAAGGGATATCTGTGCCGCCATCTATTTTGCAAGCAGATCCTAGTAAGTCTATTTCCTTAGAGTTATTTACCTTTTCTAAATCCTACAATATGGGAGGATTCCGGATTGGTTATGTGATCGGTAATCGAGAAATTATTCAAGCTTTAAAACAGGTTAAAGCAGTGGTTGATTTTAATCAATATCGGGGCATTTTAAATGGAGCGATCGCCGCTTTAAATTCTGCTGATCAAACTGTTAAAGAAACAGTAACTAGATTTCAACAGCGACGCGATACTTTTATTAAGGCACTTCATCGTATTGGGTGGCAGGTTAATGCTCCTGAAGCGACCATGTATGTCTGGGCGAAATTACCTGATCCTTGGGCAACAAACTCTGTAGAATTTTGTCTACAATTAGTGGCGAAAACTGGTGTCGCCGTTTCTCCTGGTGCAGGTTTTGGTAAGCAGGGAGAGGGTTATGTGAGATTTGCTTTAGTTCATGATCCTGATACTCTTAAATTAGCAGTGGATAAAATCGCTCAGTTTCTTAATAATTCTGTTGCCACCGACTAAATTCATAATAAATGTTACCACGAGTTGTCTGACGACTACCTTTTAAGTCTTTTATTTTTTGATTTAAGTATTCTTGAGCTTCTCCTGGGGGCAACTGTGTTGCTTGCATAAACGTTAAAATACTAATTTTACCCTCGCTTGTTTCGAGTAATTTATAAAAAATAGCATCGATATCTTTTTTAATAGATTTTAAATAAAAATAGATTGACAAAGCATAAATAATTGATAAAGCTAGTCCTAGTAAATGTAGGAGAAAGTTGGTAAAAAGAGACTCCATGAAAACATATTCAAAGATAATAAAAAAGATTAAAGCTGCCCAAAAAATATAAGCTTCTCTGATCTTTTCTCGCTCAGTTTTACCCTTTAACTTGATTAAGATAATGACATAAGCGATAATTGTTAATCCGATGTAGGTGAGCCACTCCATCGTCCTACCTCTTGTGATCAGAAAGTAAACCTCATTGCCTCACTATTGATGTTAACATTCCTTTGTGTTCTTGCCAGTTTAAATTTATTAATATCTGAGTTGAGTTAATGCGTTGCAAATATCATCATGCTTCTGATAAGAACAATCAATTCTTTGTGTGATATTTGAATACGTTTTGTTGAGCGATCGCTGATAGGCAGGATCATAGTGAGTCCTTAATAAATCTTCGATAAATTCTTGCCACTGTTTCTTATCTATCCAATTAAACCATTGTCTTATTTTTTCCCATCCATAACGAGATCGAAGGTATTGTATTTTTTCTTTTAACAGATCAGAATTTTCAATTAAATGAGAATATTCTTCTAACAAGTATTCGACTCTTTGTGTCAAAGAAAGCTGAATTTCAAGACAAGGAGATTGTTTCATTTTTTGCCATAAACTGCTGGGGAGATAAACCTCTCCAATTTTATAACTTTCTGATTCGATCCAAATAGGTTGATGGCGATCAAATTTTTGAAATTCTTGTAAC
>JBCDDV010000077.1:0-7893 GCA_039180145.1 Cyanobacteria bacterium P01_G01_bin.49
TAATTTGTAATAGACTTTGATAATGAAAAGATATCACTGGCCCTTGAAGGAGAGGTTAAGAACTCAAGAAAATTTCTTTAAGGTTTTTTATTGGTAATATGTTAGTTCAGACAAGATATCTAGAATCTTCTCTCATCTTGTCTATCCTTGATTATTAGTCAATTGAGTAACATCTAAAACAAACAAAGGTGCTTGATTGGAAACTTCAATCATAGTAGAACTAATACAATGAATATTACCTTGGGTTAAATAAATTTCTGGTAAGGGAAGAAAAGCCGACTCAGGAATATGGCGAATAGACGGCGGTGAATCTATCGGTAATCCTACCGTTTCATTGTATTTATTTTGAATAATTAATAAAAAACGGAGTTTATTTTCATCTTGACAAGAGGAGGAAATAGCGGACAGTCCAAAAATACGACGAGCAACATCAATCACTAATAATTCTTTGCCTTGATAATTGGTTAAACTAATTCCTTTGCCTTGAGGATCGCCATAAACTTTACCAAGTTGCACCACTTTTTGAATAACATCAATGGGCAAAGCGAACCACTCTTGAGCTAACAAAAAACAAACAAATTGCTGAGTTTTTTCCGTTTTTTTATCTCTTAAACGGCGAGCAAGACGGGGAGAGTAAATAGCCATAATTTATAACTTGAAGTAAACAATTAAAAATCAATAATTAACAATGAGCTGTTCTAAAGTTGCTAATAATTCAGTTTCTTTAAACGGCTTAGAAAAGTAAGCAGAAGCGCCTAAATTCATCGCTAATTGACGATGTTTATCACCACTGCGAGAGGTCAACATGATTACAGGCAACTTTTGACAAACCAGATCGGATTTGAGATGAGACAATAAACCATAACCATCAAGACGGGGCATTTCAATATCACTGATCACTAATTGCACTTTTGATCCTAAGCCTCCTTGTAGTTTATCTAAGGCTTCTTGGCCATCTCTGGCTTGTTCTACCCGATAACCAGCTTTTTCTAAGGTCAACGCCAAGAAACGACGCACATTAATTGAATCATCAACGATCATCACCGTTAAAGCATTAGTCTCTCTCAACTCTTCATCTAAGTTCTTCGAGGTTGAAATCAGTTCAGAAGCATTTGATGCTTGAGGTTGACCACGATTAATCCAATTTAATAAGTCCGTGACATCTACTAAAGGAACAACCCGACCATCGCCTAAAATGGTACATCCAGCAAAGCCTGGAGGCATTCCTAAACCGCCTTCGACTTGGCGAATGGTCACTTCTTGTTCTCCCCAATAGCGATCAACCTGGATTCCTACTAAATTTTGGCCTTGATCTATCATTAATACAGTAGGTTCATCAATCACCGGAATCGCTTCTGTCGGTGTGAGATAAGGGAAACGTGCAAAGTCAAACCATTGTTTCAAGGTAATTAGCGGGATCATATAACCGTCCCAGTTGAGAACACTTTGTGCTGCGCTGGTCATGATCATTTCAGGATCAAAACGAATCATTTCTTCAATAACACTATTAGGAAAGGCTAACAACATTCCAGCACTTTCTACCAACAAAACCCGCACCACTGAAAGGGTAAAGGGAACCATAATGGTAAAAGTTGTCCCTTGTCCTGATTCGGTGTCAACCTGAATATCTCCTCGAATTTGGCGAAGGTTCGTGCGAACCACGTCCATTCCAACACCCCGTCCTGATAAAGCTGTAACTTGTTCAGCCGTACTAAATCCAGGCTCAAAAATTAAGTCCAGTAAGTCTTGTTTACTTGCGCCTTTGAGATCAGCTTCGTCTAATCCCATTTGTACCGTTTTAGCGCGAATTTTGTCTAAATTAATCCCTGATCCATCATCTTGAATGGTGATAATGGTTTTGTTTCCTCGATAAGCAGCACTAATAGCAATGGTTCCCGTTTCCGATTTTCCGGCTTTTTGGCGATCGCTTGGAGGTTCGATGCCATGATCAAAGGCATTACGGAATAAGTGCAATAAGGGATCTTGTAAGGCTTCTAATACTGCACGATCTACTAGGGTAGCTCCTCCTTTAATCTTTAAATTGACTTTTTTACCGTATTGGAGTTCCAGTTGTCTCAACGCCCTAGGAAACCGCCCCAGTAAATCAGAAATAGGACGCATTCGCAATTGGGTAATGGTATTTTGCATCAACTTAGAAGTTCGAGAAAAGGCACGAGAAGAGCTTTCTGTATCTTCTAAATTGAGTCGCAGATCGCCAGTGACTTCTTGCAGTTGTACCACTGTGTCCATCATGTCTTGGGACACCAAATGGAGATCGTTGTAACGATCCATTTCCAAGAGATCAAAATCTTGTAGGGTAGTATTTGCTGAGTTCAATGCTAATTGGGGAACAAAGGAAGCAACGGTTTGCTGTGGATGAGGGGTAACCCGATCATAAGTATTTCTTAGCTGCAGATTAGATTGTTCCAAGGTTTGTACGCGATCGCCTAATAATTCAATCAGACGGCGTAGGCGTTTCAGTTGTAAATTTAAGCCATTCCGTTCAATGGTCAGTTCCCCAAACATATCACCGAGAACTTCTAACTGCTTAACAGGCACTCGAATGGTATCAGTTTCTTCCTCTTTTTCAGTTGTTGAAGAAGAAAAAATCGGAATATCTTCCGAGGGGTGATCATTATTTTCAGGGAATGTAACGAATAAGTCTTCAGCATCTTCTGTTGATTCTTGAGGAATCAGGAAAATCTCTTCAGATTCTTCTGAGACTTCCAATTCCCAAGTAGCCGATGTATCTAGAGATATGTCGGCAAATTGTGCCTCATCATCCTTAAATAAGGATTGAGAAGCAGTTGAGGCAGCAAATCCAAAAGATAAGGGAGAATCATCTAAATCCTCAAAAGTTTCATCCCAACTATCTAACTCCAAATTCAGTGATGTGTCTGCGGATGGTGATAAATCAGGTAAATTGAGTTGAGTCGGAAGTATCTCCCGTTGACCAATCATCACCATAGCATGCGATCGCCGCCATTCTTTGAGGGCTAAGCTGGCAACCCCTTCTAGATCATCAGCAGCTTGTTCTATTTCCTGAGCAATCGATTGACATAAAGAGGAAAATGCCCCTAAGTCGAGCATTTGTCCTAAACCCTCTAATTCTTGAGCCGCAATCAAAAACTCTTCCCGTAAACAAGGCTGTTGAGGATTGTTGAATACTGATTCTAACCGCTTCAAGCAGCCTTCGACTTCTGTTTCAAACATGAGTAATACCATGTCTTCTTCTGCGTCTTCTGAGAGAAGATTAAGCGCATCTTCAGGTTGGGGATCGCCTAAACGGTCATATAAAGCGTCCATGAGAGGATTAACCTGTTCTTCTAACCAAACTGGCTCAACTTCTACCCCCTGACGGTTCTGGTGGGCAATTTGGCGTAGTCGATCCACACTGGCTAAAAATAGTCCTTCTAACTGCTCATCAACCACCTGAGATCCTTTGCTTTTGAGGACTTTAAAAAAATCTTCTAAACGGTGAGCTAAGTCTGATAGGGTCTGAAATCCCATCATTGCCGCCCCACCCTTAATTGAATGAGCCGCCCGTAGTACCCCGTCTATTTGTTTACGATCAACGCCATGAGTCCCTAACCCCAATAAACCAGATTCTAGATCATTTAAGTATTCCTGAGCTTCTCCCAGAAATTGCAACCTTACTTCTCGTTCCTTATCCTTAGCCATGATTTTCCTAGTCTTTAGTTTTTGATAGAAGTTTGGAAGTGTGGGGGTTAGGTGTTAGGGGGTAGGTGTTAGGGATGTTAATTGTTCATTGTCTCCCAGTCTCCCCCTCTCCCTGCTCCCTACTCCCCTGCTCCCTACTCCGAATTCAAATTAGCTCACCTTAAACGTCCCCACAGATTCTTGTAATTGATAAGCCATTGTCACCGTTTCTTTCAAAGAACTCGAAACTTGACGGGAAGAATCGGAGGTTTTTTGGGAAACTTTGGCGACTTCTTCCATTAATTGCGTTACTGACTGGGAGGTATTCGCCTGGGATACTGTTGCTTGGGAAATAGATTGCAACAGTTGATCAATTTGGCGGGAGACTTCCACAATTTGCCCTAAACTCCCCTTAGTTTTCTCTGCCAGGCGGGTTCCTTCTACCACCTGGGTTGTGCCTAATTCCATCGCTTCAACCACTGCTGAGGTTTCTTGTTGAATAGTTTCCACAATTTTTTCAATTTCTTTGGTGGCTGTGGCTGACTGTGCTGCCAGTTGTCCGACTTCTTCTGCAACCACTGCGAAGCCTCGTCCTTCTTCTCCGGCACGGGCTGCCTCAATACTCGCGTTGATGGCGAGTAAGTTAGTTTGTAAGGCAATTTGGTTAATTAAGGAAACTGCTTTAGAAATCTGTTGAGAAGATTCTCCTAACCGCTTCACTTTTTTGGTAGTTTCGGCGACTGTATCCCGTAATTGGAAAATATTAGATACGGTTTGTTCCATGTCTGCCCCACCGATTTCGGCTGTATTTGAGGCAGTTTTTGCCACCTCTGCTGCTGCTTTAGCGTTATCTGCTACCACTTGAATCGAGTGGGTCATTTCTTCGACTGAATTCAAGGTTTGAGTAATCTGGGACGTTTGGCTCAGAGCTTCTTCAGCTAATTGCTCGATAGACCCTTCATTGGTATTAATTGAGTCGTTTACCTGGGTAGCAGTTTGTTTTACCTGACTAACAACGTCCCGTAAACTTTCTACGATGGAATTAAAAAAGTCAGCAACAATTCCAATTTCCCCAGCACTAATTTCTGCCCGTACGGTTAAATCTCCTTCGCAAGCTCCTTCTACGTCGGTGAGCAGCTTAACTAATTCTTCTTGTAGCTTTTCACTGCGTTGTCGTTCTTGTTCGGCTAATTCGGTTTGTTGACGCGCTAATTGCTCTTGGTCTTCTCTTTCTCGTTGAGCAGCCGCTTGTTGTTCTACTAACAAGTCCTGAATTTGTTGGGCCATGGTATTAATATCAGACCCTAGTTGAGCAATTTCGTCGTCTCCTACTACCGAAATGCGTTGGTCAAAGTCTCCTTGTCCTAATTTTTTGACTACTTCACTGGACTCTAAAAGGGGACGGGTGGCACGATTGGCAATAATAACGGCAATCAGACCAATAATGACAGCAGTGGCGACAGTGCCTAACAATAAGAACAACCGTAACTGTCTTTGGGGCGCAAAGGCAAGGGCGGTATCAGTGGCAAGAAAGGCACGCCAATTGAGATCGGGCAAGCCTTCTAGTTGAGCAGGCGGCGCATAGGTTAAGAGTTTTTCGGTATTAGATTTAATATTCTCGGCTAAAACAACGCTGGTTTGATTTTGTTGCTGGAGTTGCTCGATTTTTGGGAAAATCTCAGTGGCATCAATGGCTTCAAACTGATCAGATTCCGTGGTTGCTTCTGCTCCGGTAGTCAGCTTATTAACCACATATTCACCTTCTGGCCCCAAAAATACCTGTCCTTCCATATTAACCAGGTAAAAGGTTTGTTCCTCTGTTCTGTAGTTGTCAATGATCGCCTCTAGGTTTTTAATAGGCATACGGGCGCGAATAAAGCCGATGGGGTTCCCAGTTGCTGGATCTTTAATCGTAGAAGCTGCATAGAGATTAAAAGTCCCTTCAGTAGTAGACACACTAGGTTGACTCAAGACTGGGCCATTAACTTTCAGGGCTGCTTGGACATAAGTTCTATCGATATGATTTTTTAAAGGGGTTCCCTCGGTTTGAGCTACCACATCCCCTTTCATATCAAATACTGCAATACTATCGTAAATGCCGTAGGCTTTTTCAATCTTGGTTAGGGCAGCATCTTTCTCTGCTCTTGTTGAGGTTTCTCGCCATTCTGGATGGGTAAAAATATCTAAGCCAGCCATCGCTTGAATATCAGCAAAGCGATCGCGCATATAGACATTAACTTTGTCTTGTAATTCAGTGACATTCCCTTTTTCAAATCCTTCAAGTTGTTTGGTGATTGACTGGTTCGCCAAGACATAGGCAATACTACCAACTGCCACAACGGGTAAGGTTCCAATAGCAATGGCTAACAGGGTTGCTTTGGCTCTAATTCCCCAATTGCGTCTCTTCTTTGGAGGTGGCTCAACTGTCACTTCAGAAGCAGTTTTCGCCGATTCTTCTTGATCAAATTCAAACTCTGTTTCGAGAATCATTGGTTGAGATTCATCAGTCGAGTTGGGGTTTTGCTGAGAATTGTTGGTGCTAGTCATGGTTTAGTTCCTCTTACAATATTAAGTAATGGATAATAAGTCGAAGATCTGAGTTCGGGGTTCTGAGGTCGGAGTTAGATGATACTTAACGAGAGAATGGGTATTTCAGACAACGATTGCAATAGCCTTTGAGCTTATCTGTGAATTCGCAGTAATAGTAGTAATCACGTATAATTAGGTAACTTGTTAATGATCTCTCCGTAACACTGGGGAATTAACAATGGCTTCGGGGTCTAAAATAAGAAAAATTTGCTTTTTTTGGACAATACATCCCTGTAAATAAGGAACTAAGTTTGATTCAACGGTTCCGATGGGAGACTGTATCCTTTCTTTTGGACAACGGATTACACCTTGAACTTTTTCAACGGCTAATCCTAGAGCCATTTTTCCTAAGCGAATAATGGCGATAGAATACTCTTGAATGTCCGAACTTAATGGCTGCAAACTCAGTAATTTCCCAAGATCAATGACCCAAAAAATCCGACTTCTTTGATTTAATAGTCCCAAGAAACAAGCAGGCATATTTGGCATCATGGTTAAACGACTAACGGGAGTAATTAATACTTCCTGCGTCGCGATCATCGGTAATAAAATTTGAGTTTGACTGTCTATTTGTAGGTGAAGATAAGGATCACCGACTGTCTTGTTTGATGACAAGGTTTGGGTTTCCATAAGGGAAAGATCCATAATGATAAATGCCAAATGCTAAATGCTAAATGAAATGACTGCAAACATTTAGGAACGAAACTTAATTATTCAACAGATCTGATGGCACGAATTAATTGTTCTTTGCTAAAGGGTTTTGTAATATAAACATCAACTCCTTGTTTCATCGCCCACATCCGATCTAAATCTTGATTTTTTGATGTACAAACAACAATCGGTAGCTTCTCTGTTTCAGGGTTTTTCTTGATACTGCGACACAATTCTAAACCATTCATTCCTGGCATCACTAAATCGGTGACAATAACATGAGGTTTATGTTGGTCAATTTTGCTGAGGGCATCTTTAGCATCAGTGGTACTAATTACCGTATAACCACTCTCTCGTAAGTAATCACTGATTAACTCCATTTCAGAAATGGTATCTTCGATAACTAAAACTTTCGACATCTGTCAATATCCTCAAAATAGAACTGTTGAAAATTCGTGGTAAGAAAATTTGTCAGCATTAGTATTCCCAATATTTACTGAAAAATCCACAAAGTCTCGAAAACGTCAAAAATGTACTCATGTTAAATAGCGAAAGACCATTTTTGATAAATCTGACTGAGTGAATGGTTTCGTTAAATAATCGGATGCTCCGGCTACTCTAGCTTTTGCCCGATCAATTAAACCTTTATTCCCAGTTACCATGACGATAGGGATATCTTTGAATGACTGGTGGTTTCTAATCAGTTGACAGAGTTTATAACCATCAATGCCGGGCATTCCCACATCTAATAAGATAATATCAGGTTTAAAGCGAATTATTTCTAATAATGCTTTCGTCGAATCGCTAATGGCTTTAACTGATAAGTTTTCTTGATCTAAAAAGCGATTAATTTCTCTCAAAATTGTTGGGCTGTCATCAACACAAACTAATTTATAAGTTTTTTGAGAGTTTGATACCGCCCGAAGATGATTAAAATTGTCTTGTCCAGGAATTTTTGCTGGAGTTTTTTCTGAAGAAAATTTTCTAGCTGGA
>JBCDDV010000078.1:0-7886 GCA_039180145.1 Cyanobacteria bacterium P01_G01_bin.49
CTCAGTTAGCGTAATTTCACAGAAAGCTCGACAAATATCCAAAATTTTTTTAGAAGAATAATTCTCTTGTTTACCTAGTAGATAAATCACTTTAATTGCTTGTAATAAAAGCACTTCTAATAATTCTATGATTGATTGCAGTTGATTGAGATAATTAAGCCAATGTTTACTCGCTTCTATTTGATTTTTGATAGGGTCAGGGTTAGTGGGTGATGAAATGCTAAAATGATTAATTTGTTGCCATTGTAATGCTTTTATTGTTGTTTGGTACTGTAGAATATGCTGCAAAGCAACTCGCCAAGAAGCTGAATAAGATTGTACTGCTTGAATTGATTGAGCTAATTGCTGATAGTTAGTATAATTATTTCTGATACTTATACAATAATCATCTAAAGTCTTTTTTTCTTTCTCTTTTTCCAGACTAGGAGAATTAATTGACTCTATTTTTCTTGTCCAAAAATTTACATGATTAATGAAAGCATTATGTTCTTTGAGATTCTCTGGAATTTGAATATTAGATGTATCGGATGAACTCATTAGAAAAATTTTAGTTTACGTAACTATCTTAAAAAAAAAGAAAGGTATTTGACTTGCCTCTCTCTCATTACCATCTACAGTTTTAAATTGTATTAATTAAACGTTGGAATACACACTATTGCGTAAAATTGTGTAACCTTTAATTAATTCCCGAATCCCCTTTCCTAACGGCCATTCTGGTTCAAATCCCGTTTTAAGAATTCGAGCATTAGAAACAATATAATCTCGTTTATCAGGATCTTCGCCAATGGGTGCTTCCAAATACACAAATTTTGGTAAATACTTCTTAATTTCAGCGCACAATTCTAATTTAGATAAATTAGCATCTTCCAATCCAACATTGTAGGGTTTTCCTTTCATGGTTTCAAAATTTTCGATGCCATGAACAAACACTTTCGCTACATCCCTAATATGAATATAATTGCGCTTAAAATGCCCTTCAAAAATAACAACTGCCCGGTCGTAAAAAGCGCGGTAAACAAAATCATTAACCAATAAATCCGTCCGCATTCGAGGAGACATTCCAAATACAGTCGCTAGTCGAAATGTAATACTATTTTCCCGATCTAAAACCGCTTTCTCTGCCTCAACTTTTGTCACACCATAAAGAGAAATAGGACGCAAAGGAGAGTCTTCTGTACAGAATTTTCCAGATTCACCAATACCATAACCGCTATTCGTCACAGGCATCAAAATTCGTTGTTCTTGGCTTGCCAACTCACAGATCATTTTAACTGCTTCTTGGTTGATGGTGCGTGTTCCTACTTCATCCCGACTACATAAAGGCGCACCTACTAAAGCAGCTAAAGGAATAATCACATCAGCATTTTTAAGTAATTCCTTGATCAACGACTCATTACGACAGTCACCCCGTACCACGTTAAAGGTATCGTACTGGCAACAATCAGCCAAACTATTTTGGCCAAACATAAAACTATCTAAAACGGTTACTTCGTGACCTTTTGCTAGTAAAGTCGGGGTTAAAATAGAACCAATATAACCAGCTCCACCTGTCATTAAAATTTTCATAGATGAGTATGTAATCCTACTTCTGAACCTTGTTGAACTGCTGTGAGGTAGTGACTAATCGTTTCGTCTGTATTACCTGCGAATCGGATTTTACCACGATCAAGCCAAATGGAGCGATCGCAAGATTTTTGAATAAATTCTAGTCCGTGGGACACCACCAAAATCGTTGTATGATGATCCCAAAGTTTATCCATACGTCGTTGACATTTCTGCTTAAAGCTCTCATCCCCTACCGATAATACTTCATCTAAAATTAAAATATCAGGTTCGACATCTGTTGCAATCGAAAATCCTAAACGAGCTGTCATTCCTGATGATAAGGCTTTGACTGGGGTTAATTCATAGTCTGTTAAATCGGCAAATTCTAAAATCGAGCGAACTCGCGTTTTCATCTCTTGACGAGAAAAGCCTAACATGACTCCATAAAGAATAATATTATCTGTGACCGATAAGTTTCCGTCAAAACCAGCCCCTAACTCAATCAGGGGTGCAATATTTCCTTTAACCCAAACTTGACCCGATGATGGCTGTAAAATACCTGCAATAACTTTAAGTAAAGTAGATTTACCAGAACCATTCGCGCCAATAATTCCCACTTTTTCTCCCGCTTTGACAGTGAAATCAATTTTGTCAAGCACCAATTTTCTTGAGGGTTGCCGATACTTCCCTTCCAAAATAGAGAGAACAGTTTTCTTCAAATCATAAGAAAACTCTTCTTGGGTTCTACGCCATAAAGAAACTTGATCGAGTCTAATTACTTCTGTCATTTAACTTTTTAGAGCAAGTCCATAAAATGCTTTTGCCAACTTCGGAAACAAATCCAGCCTAACATTAAGAGAATGAAACCATTTAAGAATGAGTGTCCAATTAACCCAAAATCGGGCAAGTCTCCAGAAAGAGAAATTTGCCGAATACTTTTAATAATAGGGATTAAGGGATTGAGCAATAAAAAAGATTTAACCGAGGCAGGAACAATCTTGTCAGGATAAAATATAGGAGAACTAATCCACAAGACAAAGCAAACTAGCTCATAAAAGTACGATAAATCTCGGAAAAAAACATACAAAGCACTCACAAAAAATCCAACCCCGCTACAAACTAAACTTAAGGCAAGGAAGGGCAATGGTAGTACCAGTACGTTTAAAGGATTTTTGGAAATCCACAAAGTGACAATCGCCAGCAAAGGCAAAGGGCCTAATATAAACTGAACGATATTAGCGACAATCATCGAAACAGGAAAAATTGAAACAGGCAATCGAATCTTATTGAGTAATCCTCCACCAGCTACAACACTAGCTAAAGCCTGATTGGTAGAGGATGAAAAAAAATTGATAACGATTAAACCGGTAAATGCAGCTAAAATATAGTTGAGAGAAGAATTGTCATAATATTGAGCAAAGGCTGTCCCAAAAATTGCTGCATACAGTCCTGTCATGATTAGGGGATTGAGTAGTGACCAATAAACCCCTAAAAACGAGCCTCGATAGCGCCCTTTTAAATTGCGTTCTACTAAAAGATGAAGTAGCTCTAGATATCGTCTTGTAGACGATCCCCGGAGACTAGTTTTTAGCGATAAAGTCATAGTAGAGATGGATAATGACAGGGACAGATTAAACGGGTATTGTATTAAATGTCAAGCACTTTTGTCGAGTTGTTCCCGATGCTTTGACTAAATTGTAGTTGAATTTAATCAAAACTCACACAATCACGCCGATAAAGAGGGGCCAGATTCCGCTACACTGAGGAATGTTTAATTAGCATACTTAAGTGTAATTGGGAATGGAAATCGGGCAGAAAGTAAGAGTAATGCGTCTCAGAGATCGTGTCTCTGATAAAGTGGCCAACAAACTTGGCAAACAAGGCATCATCAAAGGGTTTAAAATGACAGATGGTAGCGGTATTGGTGCCGTCGTTGAGTTTGACGATCAAACCGCCACTTGGTTTTTTGACGATGAACTTCAACCTATTTAGTAAAGACGAGAACATTTTTTATTCTCATGGCTTTAATTTTGACCTTTTTGGGAAAAGGCGGTAGCGGTTGCTCGACAGTGGCGATCGCTACCGCCAAAAAGTTAGCATCGGCTGGCTCTCGCGTTTTGTTAGTATCTCAAGATTCCAGTCCAGTGTTGGGCCATTTATTGGGAATGTCTATCAATCCTTCCCTCACAGAAGTTGCTTCTAATTTCAAAGTGGTTGGGTTACAATCGGCTCAATTGATATCACAAGGATGGGAAGACATCAAAGAATTAGAGGCGAAATATCTGCGATCGCCGACTTTGAAAAATGTCTATGGTCAAGAATTAGGGGTTTTGCCAGGAATGGACGAAGCTTTGGCCCTCAATTCCTTGCGAGAATACGAGAAAAGCGGTGACTATGATGTCATTCTCTACGACGGTAATAGTGCCATAAATACCTTGCGGATGTTTAGCATCCCAGAAATTCTCAGTTGGTATGTCAGGCGGTTTCGCCAGGTCTTGACGGAATCTGATGTCGGGAAAACCCTTGCGCCCTTTGTGAAACCCATCACCAGCGCTATTTTAAATGTGTCGTGGAGTGCTGACGATTTAGCCGATGCCCCGGCTAACGATATCTTAAAAGCGGGGAAAGCGGCTCTAGGTGATGGAAACCGCGTCGCTGCTTATCTAGTAACGACGGCAGATGAAATGGCGATCGCAGCATCTCAATATTATTGGGGAGGGGCCCAACAGGTGGGATTAACTGTTAGAGGTATCATACTTAATCAAGGGGGAGAAACTGATTCCCTATCGACGAAATTTGACCCCTTAACAGTAACAAGTCTTCCCCAACGAACAGGAGATAATTGGCAACCTTTAATGGATGCTTTGCCACAATTTTTAGGGGATTCTCAAGCACCTAAACCGGTCACCATCGATGTTGCTGCGCGCCAAGTCAAGGTATTTTTACCTGGTTTTGAGAAAAAGCAAGTTAAGTTAACTCAATCTGGGCCTGAACTAACCATTGAAGCAGGGGATCAACGGCGTAATATTGAACTTCCTCCACCTCTTGCGGGGCAATCAGTAAAAGGGGCAAAATTTCAAAATTACTATTTAATTGTCTCTCTTTAAAGTGTTGTACAGGGGTATCGTTACCCCTAAATTATTACGGTTAAAATAGCTTATGTCTGATTCTTCTGCATCTAACCAAAAAAGCGGCAAGGCGCGCCAATTATTAGGCATGAAGGGGGCTAACCCTGGAGAAACCTCCCTTTGGAAACTCAGATTACAGTTGATGAAGCCCATCACTTGGATACCCTTAATTTGGGGCGTAGTCTGTGGGGCAGCTTCTTCAGGGGACTATAGTTGGGCAGTGGAGGATTTTCTTAAGGCTGCCGCTTGTATGCTACTGTCAGGCCCCCTCATGGCAGGTTATACTCAAACCCTTAATGACTTCTACGACCGTGAAATCGATGCCATTAACGAACCCTATCGTCCCATTCCTTCAGGGGCCATTTCTGTGCCACAGGTGGTAACACAGATTTTAGTCTTATTAGGCGTTGCATTAGGGTTAAGCTATGGATTAGATGTATGGGCAAATCATGATTTCCCAATAATGTTTTGCTTGACCCTTGGAGGAGCATTTTTAGCTTATATTTATTCTGCACCACCATTGAAGTTAAAACAGAATGGTTGGTTAGGAAATTATGCTCTCGGTGCGAGTTATATTGCTTTACCTTGGTGGGCAGGTCATGCTTTGTTTGGTGAGTTAAATTGGACAATTGTGGTTTTAACCCTGTTTTATAGTTTGGCAGGTCTGGGTATTGCAGTAGTCAATGATTTTAAGAGTGTAGAAGGCGATCGCCAATTAAGTTTGAAGTCCCTGCCAGTTATGTTTGGTGTCAAGACAGCCGCCTGGATTTGTGTCATCATGATTGATGTTTTTCAAGCAGGCATTGGGGCTTATCTCATCTACATACACCAAAACCTTTATGCTGCCATTTTGCTCTTGTTAGTCATTCCCCAAATTACCTTTCAGGATATGTACTTCCTTCGTAATCCTCTAGAAAATGACGTTAAATATCAGGCAAGCGCACAACCCTTCTTAGTTTTAGGAATGTTGGTAGCTGGTTTAGCCTTGGGACATGCAGGAGTTTAAGATTAAATTTATAGATTATGCCTTTCTAAGATGTACGCCCTAGCTTCGCCCAGTCCTGTCTCCTAGCCCAATCTGAAAACAGTTCTGGGGTTACTCCTAATGTTGACGCTGCGCTACCATCCCTCACCAGTGCTTGAGGATGGCCTTCAAGATAGCGATAAAAGTCAGCTAGGTCGTCTCCAGTCGGTACGCCATAAGCCTGATTAAGACCGCTAGCAAAATCTTCAAGCGCAATATGCACAAAGCGAACGGGTCTACCGATAGTCTCGCTCAAGATAGTGGACATTTCGTCCGCAGTTAGGGCTTCTGCTCCCCCAATGAGAAACTCGTGGTTGCCTGTTGCTTGGTAGCGGGCTGCTGCCAAGATAAAATCAGCCAGGGTATGATGAGAAATCCAAGAAATCGACCAGTTCGACTCGATAGGATAAGCAAATATGCCGTCATTGACGATCGCTGGTGCTGCCCAGGGTGCTACCAGATTATCCATATAAACGGTGGGACGGAGCGTAATCACAGATACACTGCCAGTATTAAGGCGATCGCGCATCGCTTTGAGTATTTGAGACACAGGTCGATCATAGTCTTCAAAGAACTCACCGGCGCAATTAAAGATAATTCGCTTTACTTGTGCTTGTGCTGCTGCCTTAGCGACCTGCACTGCAAGCTCTTCCCCTGCGCGGAGACTATGGGCAAAGGGAGTAATAAAAACCACTAATTCTGCCGAGTCAAATGCTTGAGCCAAGCTAGTTACATCGCTAAGATCTACGACTACTGGTTGACCGCCTACAGCCTCGATCTGCGGGGAATGCTTTTTAGTTCGGGTTAGTCCTCGAACTTCGTAACCTGCTTCAGTTAAGCGTTGAACAATGCTGCGACCCTGTACGCCACTTGCGCTGGTGACAACTGCGATCCCAGAAGTATTAGACATAATTAGATTCCTTAATAATTTGATGAGTATCGATCATTTAAAGAAACATACCTTCTGAGATTTCAATTCTTTGGGCAGCAGCGAATTAGAGACACGTGAGTTCGACAAAAGGAAATTTTTGAACAATAAACAACCAGCAAGAAGTCTTAAACCCTGATTAGATCGTTGAGAAAAATAATAACTCCTAACTCCTAACCCCGAACTCACGTAGAGACTGTTTATCCAAAAAATATGATTCCCCTTGTTCCCATTTCCCCTGCCTTTGGCATCTCCTTAAAAAGCGGGACAAGGGGAACTTCTGATTATTTCTCCCCTTCAAAATAGAGGTTAGGGGGGATCTAAAGACTTAAGAGGTACTTAATCAACAATCTCTTAAATATTCGCCCCAACAAAATAACTATCCTCTTGTTTTTTCGGCCCAAACTCTGGTTGGTAGTCCCCAAATATAAATAAAGCCTTCTGCTGCCTTGTGATCAAAGCGGTCATCTTCCCCATAAGTGGATAAGTGGGGAGTATAGATAGAGTCGTCAGACTGACGACCGACAATGGTTGCATTACCTTTAAACAATTTAATACGTACCATTCCTGTAACCCGTTCTTGGGTTTGATCGATGAAGGCATCGAGAGCTTCTTTTAAGGGAGAGTACCACAAACCCCGATAGATTAAATGACTGTAGGTTTCTTCGACTCCTTTTTTGTAGTGAGTAACATCAGCCGTCATGGTCAAACTTTCTAAGTCGCGGTGAGCATCAATGAGAACTAATAACGCAGGTGCCTCATAAATTTCTCGTGACTTGATGCCAACAACCCGATTTTCAATCATATCAATACGTCCCACACCATGTTTCCCAACCATCTCATTGAGTTGACTAATGAGGGCAACCGGATCAAGGGTTTGGCTATTGAGACTGACTGGAATACCCTTTTCAAACCCGATCTCAACATATTCGGGGGTATCAGGGGTATGGGCGATCGCCTTGGTCATCAGATAAATTTCTTCGGGAGGTTCAGTCATGGGATCTTCGAGGGGCCCTGCTTCAATACTCCGTCCCAGTAAATTACGGTCAATACTAAAGGGTGAGGACTTTTTAACAGGAAATTCCATGCCACAATTTTCTCCATAGGCGATGGTTTGTTCCCGACTCATATTCCATTCTCTAGCGGGGGCCAGTACCTTTAACGTAGGATTGAGAGCTAAAATTCCCAAATCAAAGCGTACCTGATCATTTCCTTTCGCGGTGCAACCGTGGGCTACTGCATCAGCCCCATATTTTTCGGC
>JBCDDV010000079.1:0-7841 GCA_039180145.1 Cyanobacteria bacterium P01_G01_bin.49
ACCTCTGATGCCAGTCGGAGTTTTATTCGCTATCAACCACTAGGGATTATTTTAGCGGTCATGCCTTGGAATTTTCCTCTCTGGCAAGTTTTTCGCTTTGCGGCCCCAGCGTTAATGGCTGGTAATGTCGGTATTCTCAAACACGCTTCCAATGTTCCCCAATGTGCCTTAGCTATTGAAGCAATTTTAGAAGAAGCTGGTTTTCCCGCAGGTGCATTCCAAACCCTGCTCATTGGTGCTGCTCAAGTAGAGTCTATTATTAATGATAGTCGAGTCAAAGCTGCTACCTTAACCGGAAGTGAACCTGCTGGAGCAAGTTTAGCGTCAGCCGCCGGAAAACAGATCAAAAAAGTCGTTTTAGAGTTAGGGGGAAGCGATCCTTTTATTGTTTTAGACAGTGCTGATATCGAAGCAGCAGTGACCACTGCCGTCACTGCCAGGATTCTCAACAATGGACAATCATGTATTGCAGCCAAACGTTTTATTGTCGTCGAGTCAGTGGCTGAGCAATTTGAGAAATTATTAGTCGAAAAATTCCAAGCACTAAAAGTGGGTGATCCGATGGCAGAGGACACAGATATTGGCCCCCTAGCAACGGCCTCCATGTTATTAGAACTGAATCAACAAGTTCAAGAAACGGTGACAAAAGGTGGAAAAATTGTCATGGGAGGTCAAGTTGTCAGCGATCGCCCTGGTAACTTTTATCCGCCTACCATATTAAAGGATATTCCCGTAGATTCCCCTGGATATTATGATGAATTCTTTGGCCCGGTTGCTTTACTCTTTCGGGTAAAAGATATCGATGAAGCGATTCAATTAGCTAACGATACCATCTTTGGCTTAGGGGCCAGTGCTTGGACAAGTGATCTAGCACAACAAGAACGACTAATCGACGAAATTGAAGCGGGGTGCGTCTTTCTCAACGGGATGGTCAAATCAGACCCCCGCCTACCTTTTGGAGGAATCAAGCGATCAGGATATGGACGGGAATTAAGCATTCAAGGGATGCAAGAATTCCTCAATATCAAAACCGTGTGGATCAAGTAGATATTTAGCTCATACAGAGCCATTTCTGTCAAAGACGTTAGATTAGATTAATACTCAAAGCGTTCAGAAACATCGAAGTTTAAAATACAGCAGAATCTTAGTCGGCAAAATGCTGATTTTAATCCTCTGTAACTTCTCAAGACTGAATTCCTTTTGATTAACGGTTCATCCTAACGTTTCTGAAAAATTGCCTGAAACATTCTTTCAGAACTCGTTATCAACTAGCACAATTGATTTATTTGACTGATATTTGGGGAAAAACACATGGGGGAACTAACAACAGCCGACTTACTGGTTCAGTGCTTAGAAAATGAGGGGGTTGAATATATTTTTGGCCTCCCAGGAGAAGAGAATTTGCACATTCTCGAAGCCTTAAAGCACTCATCAATTAAATTTATCACCACCCGCCACGAACAAGGAGCCGCTTTTATGGCGGATGTTTACGGGCGACTCACAGGAAAAGCCGGGGTTTGCCTTTCTACCTTGGGGCCAGGAGCCACCAACTTGATGACAGGGGTAGCCGATGCTAACTTAGATGGCGCACCTTTAGTGGCTATTACGGGACAGGTAGGAACTGATCGCATGCACATTGAATCTCATCAATATCTAGATTTAGTGGCTATGTTTGCGCCTGTCACCAAATGGAATAAACAAATTGTGAGACCGAGCATTACCCCAGAAGTCACCCGCAAAGCCTTTAAATTGGCAGAAAGTGAGAAACCTGGGGCAGTTCACATCGATCTGCCTGAAAATATTGCTGCCATGCCTGTAGATGGCCATCCCTTACAAAGGGACGCACAGGAGAAAACCTATGCCTCTTATCGCAGTTTAAATGCGGCAGCTATGGCCATTTCTAAGGCGAAAAATCCCCTGATCTTAGTAGGAAATGGGACGATTCGAGCGCAAGCTAGTGAAGCTTTAACAGAATTTGCCACTACCTTAAATATTCCGGTGGCCAATACTTTTATGGGTAAAGGAGCCGTTCCTTATACCCATCCTTTAGCGTTGTGGACGATGGGTTTACAACAACGGGACTTGATTACCTGCGCCTTTGAACAATGCGACCTCGTCATTGCGGTAGGCTATGATTTGATTGAATATTCCCCCAAAAAATGGAATCCCCAAGGCACAACCCCCATTATTCATATCGGTATGGGCCCCGCAGAAATTGATAGCAGTTATATTCCCCTCGTTGAAGTAGTAGGGGATATTTCTGATTCCTTGATGGACATCTTGAAACGGGCTGATCGCCAGGGAAAATCAACTTCTGTGGCCGCAGGATTAAGAGCCGAAATCGTAACTGATTATGAACGCTATGCTAATGATGAAGCCTTTCCCATTAAACCCCAAAAAATTATTTATGACCTACGGCAAGTAATGGGGCCTGAAGATATTGTTATTTCAGATGTGGGGGCCCATAAAATGTGGATGGCCCGTCATTACCATTCTGATTGTCCTAATACCTGTTTAATTTCTAACGGGTTTGCGGCGATGGGAATTGCCATTCCTGGGGCGATCGCAGCTAAATTAGTGGCGCCTGACAAGAAGGTGGTTGCAGTGACAGGAGACGGCGGTTTTATGATGAACTGTCAAGAATTAGAAACCGCGTTGCGGGTGGGAACGCCTTTTGTGACCCTCATTTTTAATGATAATGGCTATGGCTTGATTGAATGGAAACAAATTAGTCAATTTGGTGAATCTGCCTTCATTAGATTTAGTAATCCTGACTTTGTTAAGTTTGCCGAAAGCATGGGATTAAAAGGATATCGCGTCCAATCGGCCGAAGAATTAGTTCCCACGTTAAAAACAGCTTTAGAACAGGATGTTCCTGCCGTCATTGATTGTCCAGTTGATTATGGAGAAAATTTACGGTTTTCTCAAAAATCTGGGGACTTAAGTTGTCAAATTTGGGAATAATTATCTATAGCTGGGTGGACAAAGCCTACCTCTCACTATAATTTTCTCGAAACATTGGTAGGCAAGAGGTTTCAGTCATCAGTTATCTCTTGCCTTTTCTGTCTTTGCGTTTCAAGCACTGATGTTTTTTGAGTGAGTAAAAATTCTAGGGAATACTTGTAATGATTGGTATAACAATCAAATCTCATTTATTGAGAGAATGACGATTATATTAACAAAAATTAACGGCAATTTCTGCAAGCTTTATAATAGAAAAAGGGATAAATAATTGATCATGTTAAAGAAGACAACAAAAACTTTACTACTAACTATTATAGCAACTGCTGCTCTTAATACTTTCAAGTTTCCTCAAACACATCAATTATCTAATAATTGGATCACGATTGAACAAAAAGCACAAGCAAGAAGTAGTGGTGGAAGAAGTGGGGGTGGTTCATTTAGTCGGGGATCGCGAGGCTCAAGGGGTTCATCACCTCCTTCAAGAGGACGTTCCCATAATGGGTCTTCTGCTTATACTTATCCCATTTCTGGGTCGTCTAGTAGTGCTGGTGGTGTCGCCATAAATTCAGGCTTTTTCGGGATTATGATCTTTGGAATGTCAGGGATCGCCATGCTGGCTGTTGCTTCTGGGGCCTTAAAAAATCTTTCAGGTAACCATCAACATCGATATTCTGACTCATATTATGGGACAAAAGACAATCGGAAAGTTACAATTTCTCAATTACAAATTGCTCTATTAGCATCAGCAACCGATGTCCAATCTGGGTTAAGTGAATTAAGTTTACGGGTAGATACAAGTACCCAAGAACGATTAAGAGAACTTTTGCAAGAGTCAATTATGATCTTGCTGCGTCATTGCGAATATTGGAGTCATGGTTTGGGCAAATCTCAAGAAATGAGGATTAATGACGCTCGCTCAATCTTTGAACAGTTATCCTTAAAACAACGGAGCAAATTAACCCAAGAAACTTTGAGTAACGTAGGCGGTCAAATTCAAGAAAAAACAGTGATTACCTCTGAAGATGAATCAGCCATGTATATTGTGGTCACTTTACTAATAGGAACGGCTCATGAGCAAGCACAATTTAAGGAATTGAGAACAGTAGAAGACTTTCAAGAAGCTTTACAACAGATGGCATCAACAGCCCCTGATGATTTACTCAAATTAGAATTATTGTGGAGTCCGCAAGCCAAAAATGATAGCTTAACTTATGATGAATTTATAACCGAATATACCGAGATGCGACCATTTGTTTAAACTAACTCTCAAGCATGAATCATTCCCTTTTAAGTCGCTTTCAAGGAAGCTTATTTGGATCACTGATCGGGCCAAAAATTATCCCATCAGAAGGCTCTTTTTTCACCTGGAAAACCCTGAGTTCTACCTTGATTTTAAAGTTACTTGAAAACGGGGAAATTTCCCAGCAAGATTGCCAAGAAATTGCTGGTAATATCCAAGACCTGAAACCAGGAGAATTGATCTTAGGAACTTTACCTTTAATTCTGTTTTTTCATCAGGAACCTAGCCTATTCTGGCAACAGATAGACCCGTTAATCTATCACGGTAAAATTGTTCCGTCAACTGTTGAAGAATTAAGGTGCGGGTTAGAAATTTTGAGACTAATTTTCAGCAATAATTTTCAGATCTCAGAACAGGTTAACTTAATCAACCATTTAGCTAAAATTTCCCCCCCTCTCAATCAATCTCTCAACCAAATTCAGAGCTATTTAGCAGAGGGAACACCTTTAACGGAGGTGATTAAACTGTTTCGACAAAAAACTATTGAACAACCAACCATCTTTCCCCTTTCCCTCTATTGTTTTTATCGAACACCCACAGATTTCCGTCTAAGTATGACCCAAGCAGCGCAAACAAGCAACCCTACCATTTGTGCGTTAACAGGTGCCTTCTCAGGTGCTTATAATAGCTATTCAGGTATCCCTAGAAATTGGCATTTAGCCTTAGAGCAAGATCAAAGTCTGTCATTATGCTATCAACAAATAAGTAGACTGTGGGCCATGTGGGCAGGGGTTGGCAATTGCGCTCTCATTGAGATTGCTCTAGAAAATCTAGGGATTACTTCGACTGTAGATCAACAACCCCATCTTTCTTTAAAACTGATTTCCCAAAAAGAATATTGATAATTGACACCCATAAATAAAGAGAAACATTACAGTAGTAGAAAAGTCAATGATTAAACTGAGCTTACTTTCTAATTACGAATCATTATTCAAGGTGTATCCTAGTTTAACTTACTACTATAGCTGGCCACCGATAACGACACACTAATGTTCTTACTCCCACCTCACACAATATGAAAACCGTTCAATTTTTAAGGCAGTATATAGAGAAACTGAGGCATCCCTCTGGGGACGATCCCAGTTTATCCCCAACCAAAGAAAAATCCCTGCACAAGCCTCCCAAACCAAATATTCGTAAGCCTTCTAATTGGTTAGAAAAGCTTCATAACTCCCAATCAATTAGAAATATTCATCCACCGTTAATGTGGGGATTAGCGGTAGTATCTTTGACAAGTGTGATTGGTTATCGCTTCTATAATCAACCCCAGCTATCAGTAGGAACCGAATCCCCTGTAACGATTATTGCTCCGACAAATGGCGAATTTAAAGATCTCAAAACCACCGAAGAACAACGCAAGAAAATTCGGACAGGTGTTGTCCCCGTCTTGCAACGAGATATCCTACTAACTGCCCAACTCCAAAGAGAACTGGTTGAGGCGATCGCAGAAATTGAGACTCTACGTCAACAAACTGCACCTTTCCCCTTCGTTAGCGTTGATGTTATTTCCCTAAAAACACAACAATATTTACGATCTGCAACGGAACAAGATTGGCAAATCATTGTCACCACACTCACCAGTGACGAGCAGACAACGACTAATCTCCAAAAGTTTAAGCCTAACCTTCGAGTAGCTATTGAGCAGCTAAATAACTACCGTCAAGCTAGCTCAAATACTATCCTTGAAGGGTTTATAAAGACCATTGAACAGTATCGCCAACGCTACGCTAAAGCTCGTCGAGAATTCTCTGGTATTACGACATCTCATTTGACATCGGAACTGATCACACAGTTTCTCTCTCTTGACGATGCCACTTGGCAAAAAACGCAACAAACCCTTACAGTTACCCTACAGAAAATCTTAACCCAAGGAATTCCCCCCGGAATGCCTGAACAGTTATTAACTGAAAGTATTAATTCTCAATTAGAAAGCAATTTGCCCCAGCCAGTGCCAAAAATAGCCAGTCAGCTTTTGATGAAAATTCTTCAAAATGAACATAATTTAACTGTAGATAGAGAAGAAACCAAACGGCGAGCCGAAAGAGCCGCCCAAGCAATAGACTCGGTGACTGTAGAAATCAAAGCGGGAGATGTCATTGTTGAAGCAGGGGAAAAAATAACGCAAAGAGATTTCGTTTTGCTTGATAATTTTAATTTAAGTCGTCGTGGTATTAACTGGCTGGGCTTAGGAATTTCCATTATTTTAGTGGCAGGGGGAGTCACTATCTTTTGTTTGGTTAGCGATCGCATTCACCGTCCTATGCGTCGTCGTGATCATCTTTTACTTTGTCTATTGGGCTTAAGTACCCCTTTATTAGCTATTTTTAATTTGGGTTATACTAATTTGCCCGCAGTAGGCTTATTGGTCGGTAGTTTCTATGGCCCTACTCTTGCGGTTACCCAAGTCATTTTATTGAGTGGCTTATCGACTTTCGCCGCCACTACCATTAACTGGAGTTATGTCTTAGCAGGAACTGCCGGAGGACTTCTCGCAGCTTTTATTGCAGGAAAGCTACGTTCGCGGGATGAATTAGCTCGCTTAGGCGGTGCCATTGGTTTAGTTCAGGGTAGCCTCTACTTTGTGGGATATCTGATTATGGCCCCCGTTGCAGGAACTATCTGGTCAGCCGTATTGCCTGGTGCTATTATCTATGGGTTATCGGGGATGGCTTGGAGTGTCATGGCTTTGGGGATTTCTCCTTACTTGGAACGAATTTTTGATTTAGTTACCCCCATTCGCCTAGTAGAGTTAGCCAACCCCAATTCTGGTTTACTGAAACGGTTGGCAACGGAAACTCCTGGTACATTCCAACATACTCTGTTTGTGGCTTGTTTAGCTGAAGCAGCGGCCCGTGAATTGCATTGTAATGTGGAATTGGTGAGAGCAGGCACCCTCTATCATGACATTGGAAAAATGCACGATCCCTTGGGGTTTATTGAAAATCAGATGGGTGCGCCCAATAAACATGATCAGATTAAAGACCCTTACGAAAGTGCGGAGATTATTAAAAAGCACGTAACTGAGGGGTTAGTAATGGCTAATAAATATGGACTGCCCCGCGTCATTCGAGATTTTATTCCAGAACACCAAGGAACACTGTTAATTTCTTATTTTTATTATCAAGCAAAGCAAGACGCTGAGCGTAACGAGACTGATCCCGTTTCCGATGCTGATTTTCGTTACGAAGGTCCCATTCCTCAATCACGAGAAACCGGAATTGTGATGTTAGCTGATGGTTGTGAAGCGGCTTTGCGATCGCTGAAAGAGGCAACGCCAGAAACAGCTTTGGCCATGATTCATAAAATTTTTAAAGCTCGTTGGCGTGATAAACAACTGAAAGATTGCGGACTAAAATATGAGGAATTACCCGTAATTGCTGAGGTATTTGTCAAGGTCTGGCAGCAGTTTCATCATCAACGAATTGTTTATCCCAAAGCTGCTCTAGAACCTCAAACGAATAATAAACCTAGTTGAAGTCCTGTTGAACGAATCTCACAGAAACAACCAACAAAATGTTGTCATCTGACCTAAATTAATTGTTGGGGAATGTTGTTGTAAAGTTCATGTGTTTCTCTC
>JBCDDV010000080.1:0-7795 GCA_039180145.1 Cyanobacteria bacterium P01_G01_bin.49
GGGTCTAACTCTGCCAAATATGCTAATTCTAATAAATTATTCGTCTCGACATTATAAATGCTCTCAAATAGCTGATGCAGTTGGGAGAGAGTTTGAGGATCAATTCCCGTGATCGAACTTTCTAAGATTTTCTCGTGTGCTCTGGAGTCTGAACTTAAGGTTAGCAACGATAAATGAGAAGATAGGCGTAGTTTCCAGATAAATTGCGCTAATTTTCGCTCTAAAATACTTTGTTTGTTGGGATGAATATCATGTCGCCACAACCCTTCGACATCGGTGATAGAAATATCAGAGGGGTTGATATCATAGGTTAGGGTAACCGAGATGGGATCACTGATAACTTGAATAGTTGCCAAAAATGAAACAATCTCTACTTTGAGAATAGACTGTCCAGTTTGGGGAGTATATTGCCAAGTTGCTGAAGTGTCAGATGCACTAACTAACTCATAAGCATCATTTAATAAGACTTGGGGGGCAATGATGTTGCCATTTTCAACTGTCAGAGTCAGTTTCCCTCCCTTTAGCCCAAATTTGACGTCGCCGTCGAGTAAAGATTTGTCTTGTTCATTAAGATTGAGGGTAAGTGTCAGGGGAAACTGTCTAGTCGTTTTCTGTGCTATTTCTCCTGCAAATTTAAGAGAAACACAACTGGGGTAAGGGCTATAAGATCTGAGGAGATGGAGAGGAGGGTAAGAGTCAGACATGGCTTAATCATAATAACTTCCCGATTAAAATCATATCATCTCAAATTCTTTGCCAACTCACCTGACTATTTTCTTCATCCCAATGCCACTGTAATAAATGGGCAGGTTGTCCAATAGAAATGCCTGACAATTTAATTGCTTTTCTCGGAGATTCTGTGGCTAAAGTAATGGCAATTTCCAGGGAACACGATTTCCATTTTACCAAGTTTTTAACACCGACTAGTAAGGGTAAAGTTGTCCCAGCTAATCTACCGTCTGCTAGCCTAGCAGTTCCTTGTTTAACTTCAATTTGTCGATTGTCCCAAGGGTAAATTCCATCGTCTAAACCAATGGGTGCTAAGGCATCACTAACTAAGAAAATTCCCTTCTCATAAAGACTCCCTCTTAATAATAATTCAATCATGGTTGGACAGACATGGTTTCCATCAGCAATTAAGCCACAATATACATGAGGATTAAGCATTGCTTCTCCTAATAATCCTGGTTGGCGATGGTGTAAAGGAGGCATAGCATTATAAGCATGGGTGACCATTGATGCTCCCAACTTAAATGCTTTTTTGGCATCTTGAGCAGTGGCTTGAGAATGACCTAAGCTGGCGACAATACCTTTTGAATGTAGATAGGGAATTACTTCTTCTGTTGTGTCTAATTCAGAGGCAAAGGTGATAATTTTTACGATGTGAGAATAGTCTCCTAATAGCCATTCTACGGCTTCAACTGAAGGGGTTAATAAATATTGAGCGGGGTGTGCTCCTTTCTTTTCATGGTTGAGAAATGGCCCTTCTAAATGAACCCCTAATATCTGAGAAGTTTCTAAAGATTCTTGACGCTGAATGTTGATAAACTTATCAATTATTTGTAGCGATCGTTGGATATTGTCTGCGGAAGTTGTTACCAATGTTGGCAAAAAACTATCAATACCTTCTTGCCATAAAAATTGGCAAATTTTATGTAATGTTGGAATGTGCTTTTTTTGGAGATCGGTAAAGGCTAATCCAAGTCCGCCATTAATTTGTAAATCCACCCCTCCTAAAGATAGATAATCTCCTTTCGCATCATAAACTTTTGAGTCATTTTGAAGAGAAAAATTGGACTCCATTGACCGAATATCTACAATAATCCCTTGCTCATCAATTAAGATTTCTTTACTTTCTTGATGCTGTGGGAGTTTTGCGTTGATGATTGTAATATTTCTTAGCATTTTTGACTCACAAATTAGGGGAGGGGTTTTGCTTGACAACCCTTGTTTAATCATGAGAAACTAGACGCTATGGCGGTTGTTCATTGTCTAACCACGAATTTTTTAACTTCTCATTTTAAAATATTCTTGATTATAAAGAATACCATAAGAGAGCGTTGAACTTTACTTATATAAATAACTTTCAACTGAAAATAAACAAGGTCAAATAAAGACTAGAAAAGCGTTCTTAATTAGCAAGAATGATCCACTCATCTCCCCAAATTGGTATTATCATGGGCAGCGACTCAGACTTGCCCACCATGGAAAAAGCGATCGCTATTTGTCAAGAGTTTGATGTTCCTTGGGAGGTTGACATTATTTCGGCTCACCGCACCCCCGAAAAAATGATCAGCTATGCTAAAGTAGCCCACCAACGAGGTTTAAAAGTCATTATCGCCGGTGCTGGTGGGGCTGCTCATTTACCGGGAATGGTTGCTTCTCTAACACCGCTACCTGTGATTGGTGTGCCTGTTGCCACTCGTCATCTACAAGGGATAGATTCCCTTTATTCAATCGTCCAAATGCCTAGAGGGATACCAGTAGCTACCGTTGCCATTGGCAATGCTCAAAATGCAGCACTCCTAGCGATTCAAATCCTAGCAACTTGTGACCCTGATTTACTGATTAAAGTTCAAGAGTATCGTCAGAACTTGAAACAAACGGTTTTAGATAAACAAGCTGACCTTGAGAAAATAGGTTATCAAGTATATTTGGATAAGTTGGATAAGTAATGGCGGGAGGCGGATTTGAACCACCGACCTTCGGGTTATGAGCCCGACGAGCTACCAAACTGCTCTACCCCGCGTCGCTATCACTAGTATAATCAAAAGATAGGTTAAATAGCAAGTTTTTTGAAGCAAAGACAAACTAACCCTCTTTTGTTACTCTCCAAGAATTAAAATTAAGAGGAACTTGACTATCATTAACGAGAAGCGAGACCAGATTTTGACATACTTCCACCGTCAAGCTACGCTGTGACGGGGGATTCTTAAACTCACATTTAAGATTTTCTGCTTCACGGATTGGTTAGGCTTTCGCCCCCGTCCCACCATCTCCGCAGACATTTTCAGCCACAGTAGAGAAGGAAAAATACACCATAAGCGATTTCAGGATAAGAAGATTTTGGCCAGGGAATTCCCCCCAGAAATTCAGGGTTTCAAGGAATTCAACAAGTCTATCCTAATATTTATTTACCTCATAAAAAACCGAGAGGAAAAGAACTCACTTAAGAGCAAAAAGAACATAATCGGGAACTAAGTCGAGAGGGAGTCAAATGCGAAAATGCCTTTTCAGGAGTCAAGAGAGACAATGGAGTCAGACAAATTTACAGAAATCATCATCCTAATTTTGATGATCGACTGATGTTAACGGCTTGTGGATTGTGGAACTTTTATTTAATCGCTGCTTAAATTAAGATAAGTTAGGGAGAAGAAGTTTGAGTTATCGATAAAAAAGAAGCAGATGCAGGTAAATCAATTTTAATTGTTAGTGGTGCGGGGGAGTTGATTTGATCACCATTCAACTAGTGAAAGTTAATGTGATTGCTACAGCTTCTCGTGACGCAACGATCATTTGGTGTCAGCAAATGGGTGCTGATAAAGTGGTTAATCACCGACTGTAATTTTTTGACTCAATAGGGAACACCAGACCTATGCTGGAAGTAATCTTTATTATGCAATCATCAATAAGTGACCACTATTTCCACTCTGGATGAGGCTCAATCGGTAAACAAGTGCCGAATTTATTAATCTGATTAATCATTTGATATAATCGTCCCAAGTCTCGCTGATTAAAGTGTAATGTCAGACGAGCAAGATTGGCCGTTTCGTCTTTTATTTCGGCAGGTAATACCCCGCTTTTTTTGATTGTTCCTTTGACTAAAATATCTGAATATTTTTCGTTTAGTTGTTCTACTTGTTCGTTTGTTAATTCAGAATTGAGACGCATTACTAATAAATCTTTGACGTAGCGACTAGAGTGATAAACACAGTAAAATTCACGAATGACATTACAAGCAGTCGCTAAACTATCAGTAATCGTATAAAGACTGGAATCTCCAGCACTAATTAAACCCCTTGCTAATAAATTATTATAATTGTACTCATTCCAGGTTTTCCAATAGTCTCCTCCTGGTTCATCAATTAAGACTAAAGGACAGGGACCATATTTTCCGGTTTGACATAAAGTTAGGGTTTCAAATGCTTCATCTTGAGTACCAAACCCCCCAGGAAATAATGCCACAGCATCGCTTTCCCTTAAGAAGAAAAGTTTGCGGGTAAAAAAGTATTTAAATCTAATTAATTTATCATCTCCGGCAATAAAAGGGTTGCTTCCTTGTTCAAAAGGTAAATCAATATTTAGCCCAAAAGAGTTTTCTCTCCCTGCTCCTTCGTTTCCCGCTTGCATAATACCACCCCCTGCTCCTGTCAGCACCATAAACCCAAATTGGGTAATATAACGAGCAAACTCTACTGCAAGGCGATATTCTGAACTTTGGGGCGACAAACGTGCTGATCCAAAAATGGTAACTTTACGAGTGTGACGATAAGGATAAAATACCTGAAACCCACTTTCCAAGTCTTCTAAGGCAGTAGTCAAAATTTTCCAATCTAACCTATCAATTTCCTCATCCGCAATGCGTAACAAAACCCCCAAAGCCCGCTTAATCAATTTACCATGTTGATGATTGGGTAAATCAGCGATGAGATTTTCTAGATCTGAAACTAAGGATGATTGAGAATTATTAGCTGATAAGGTCATAGTTAGGTTAGGATTTAGAAGTTGGGGAATTAAAGTTATCGATGCAGCTAGGAAACTCGAAAAATTATCAGTATTTTAGGAGACCGTATTCAAGACTACTTCCATTCTACCCAACTTGCGAACTGCTCATAACTGTTCTAGGTATTTAGGAACACCTTGATTAAGGTTTGTTAGTCACGAATAGGGAATAATAAGAAGTGTTTGAAAGACTTTATTATGCTTTAATGAACTTAACTTAATTGAAGATTGTTATAATTGCTGCAAAAGCCAATGATTATTAATACCTAATAACTGCAAAATGCCTTCTCCTATTGGACATAGTTTAGCTGGAATTTCTGGCTTTTTTCTCATTCGCTATCATTCTCAATTATCTCAATACTTTTCGGACAAAACACTATTAATCACCGGGATCATTGTCGCTAATTTACCTGATATTGATTTTATTTTAGGTTATCTATTTTTTAATGATTTCAGTAAACTTCATCGCCAATTCACCCATAGTTTTTTCGTAGGATTGGTCATCAGTATTTTGATGGGGCATTTTATTACAAAAAGAAAAAAAACTGCTTATGTCTTTACAATGTGGCTGTTAGGACTTTATTATAGCCACATTTTATTAGATATGTTAGCTTACGATCGTTATCCTCCTGGTGGAGTTCAATGTTTTTTCCCTTTTGATTTTGGTTATTTCGCCTTACCTATAACGATTTTAGCTGGACTAAATATGACAAATGGCATCTGGGACTTTGGTAATATCTTAACGATCCTTCAAGAAATTATTGTAATTCCTTTACTATTTTTGGTAATTTTTCTGTTAATTAAATTGGCAAAAAATCAATCAAGTATCTATGGAAAAAATCAAGATTAAACAGGTCGACTGGCAAGATAAATTAGATGATATTAAAATGATTCGGTTCCTAGTATTTCAACAAGAACAAGGAATTGATGCTGCATTAGAATTCGATGGATATGATAGAAATTGCGACCATTTATTAGTCTATTTAGAAAGTCAAGCTGTTGGGACAGCTAGAATTAGATATTTAACTAGCACATCTGTAAAAATTGAACGCTTAGCTGTTTTGTATCAAGCTAGAAAACAAGGTATTGGAACAAAATTAATGAGAAAAGCATTAGAAATAATTGAAGCTAAAAAAACTTATCAAGAAATTATTATTCATGCTCAAGTTTATCTACAATCAATGTATGAAAAATTAGGATTTGATCCCGTCGGTGATCGCTTTGAAGAAGCAGGAATTGTGCATATTAAGATGGTAAGACCCAAAAAATGATAGGCTAAATCAAAACTAGGTCAATCAGTGTCGCTTAACTTAATGATAACTTATGGGTGCTTGGCGCGATCGCATTAATCAATTCACTGGGAAAACCCGTTTTGTAGTCTGTCGTATTTTCCTACACCTTGCCGGAGATGATATTGCACCTCTTCTGGGTGTTTTCAACCGTGCAGCAAGAGAAGCCATAGACGCAGAGGGCGATTTACAGGTATTGGGAGAAAGTTTAGTCGAAATTTGTCAAAATCTTCTACAAATGAACTTTTACTGGCAAGCTGCCTCTAATGAGGGGGATGTTTGCTGGGATGAAGGAGAAGCAGGAGACTATTTTACAGAACTCTTTACCGACTCAGCACAACGTTACCTCAGTGCCGTTCAGGCATCTGACGATAAGGATCAAGAAACCCCTTTATCCTTACCCGTAACCCGCAATTTAGTGGTAATGATCACTGTTGCTTACACAGGAGAGTCTCCAGAATTAGAAGCTAACCTCGCCGATAGAGACGCTTTAGAAGATGCCTTAAAAAGTTTAATTAACCTGCATTATCAACAACGGTTAGAAGCCATACAAATTCATTATTCTCCAGCACAATTTGGGGATGAACTGACCGACGATCAATTATTGCTCAATTTTTCAGAACTCGTTCCTATTTAACTTATTTAAGCTTATGATGCGCAAATTACTGGCTATTTTCTTATCTTTAACCCTCTGCTTAACTGCTGTTGCTTGTAATTCATCTAAGTCAACTCAGTCTCAATCTTCCAATAATAATAGCGCGAGTGTCACCCCCCCTAATCAAGTGACAGAGGGACGCTATCCGGTTCAACAAGCAGAGTACGACGATGCAGATGGAACTTACAATCTAATGCTACTCAATACTCCATCAGGAAAACCCCCCATCTATCGCACTCAAACCTTACAAATGGCTAGACTTAGTGAAGAACAGTTAAATAAGGGGGAAAGCACTTATTTAGAAGTAAATGACGATCAAGCAGTCATGTACTTAACAGAAGACTTCAAAATTGAATACGTCCACACCATCACAGAAACGAAACCTGATCCTCAAACTGGAGAATCTCAAACTGTTGTGGTGCGTCGTGAGTCCAACTTTTGGTCCCCCTTTGCTGGTGCATTAGCTGGTCAAGCATTGGGTAGCTTATTATTTACTCCCCAATACTATTTTCCTCCTGTTTATCGACCAGGTGGTGTAATGACAGGTTATGGCAGTTATGGTAATACTTACACTCAAGCCACTCAACGCTATCAACAAAAACATAACACACCACCGCCAGCAGTCAGGAACCGTCAAACCTTACGCACAACAGGTAACCTTAACCGTTCTTCTTCAAGATCGGCAACCTCTCGTCAAAAACAGTCTCCTAACGCTACGAAATCTAGTGGTTCTGGCTTTGGATCAAGCAACTTGAACAATTCAAATAATTCTCGATCCAATACACGAAAACGATCTGGGTTTGGTAGTAGTCGTTCGAGTTCTCGTTCGAGTTCTCGTCGTTCCAGAAGACGACGTTAATTGATAATCATCAGGGGTTAGGGGTTAGATTTAAGAGAATTCTCATATTCAAACCCCAACACCTTATCCCTCTTTTGTCACATTAGAGAAATAAAAAAATACTAACAAGCGATAAGTTCCTGTTGTGCTTCTCGAAAAACTCTTAGATCACACACCCCAAGGTGACAAAAGAGGGATGAAACCTTTATTCGCTTAACCTCTCCACCAACGCTAATAACATCACTCATTGTCAAGTGCTTGAGCGATGGATATATATCCCTTACCCGATGA
>JBCDDV010000081.1:0-7784 GCA_039180145.1 Cyanobacteria bacterium P01_G01_bin.49
AGTAAGTAAGTTTTGAACTGAGGGGGATCGTATTTTCCCCTCATTTATTCAGTATCCCTTAATTGCTCTTTTGGAAAGAAACCATTACCATCTGAAATATAAGCGTCTATTATTGTTTGACAACTATGTTAGTTAAATCTACCACTCGTCACATTCGTATCTATAGTGCTGAAATTACCAAAAGTGAACTGGTCGAGAGCGATAAGATGCTCACTTTAGATGTAGATCCAGATAATGAATTTAATTGGAACGAAGATGCTTTGCAAAGAGTTTATCAGAAATTTGATGAGCTAGTAGAATCCTATAGTGGAGAAGATCTAACCGATTATAATTTGCGTCGTATTGGCTCTGATTTAGAACATTTTCTGCGCTCCTTACTTCAAAAAGCCGAAATTAGTTACAACCTAAAAAGTCGCGTCTTAAACTATAGTATGGGACTGCCTAAAATGGAAAGTCCTGAAACTGAAGGAAAATATAATTTTTAGTTTGAATTATGAGCGAATTATCTCAACCAAATTCTGCAAATATCTGGGATTATAAACCACGGTGGTGTCAACCTTGGTCAATTATTTTAACAGGAATTACTTTAGTAACTGGAACCTGGTTTCTGACTAACATAATTTGGTTAACGCTTCTTATTTCAAGTTTAATGGTTGCTTGGTGGGGGTACTTTTTAGTAATTTATCCTCGTATGTTTAAGCAATATATAGAGAGTCAGATCGCCGAGACAAAAATGACAACTTCTTAACGATTAAGAAGATTTATGATTGCCAAAAATCAGCCTGAGATTAACTAATTCAATCACTCAATTTTATCACCGTCAATTATGCCCCCTTTACCCGAGTATCGACCCCAAAAACTTTCTTTAGGTTCTCTTGAAACAGAGATTTTAGAGATTATTTGGGAGTTAAAAACAGTTACCGTTAAGCAAATTCATGACCGAATTTTAGCTGATCCAGAACGAGAATTAGCCTATGCGTCGGTCACAACTGTTTTAAATCGTTTAACCAAGAAAGGATGGCTAAAATGTTTCAAGCAAAATCGGGCTTTTTCTTGGGAACCGCTAGTCTCTCGTGAACAGGCTAAAGCCATTCTAGCTTATGAACAACTCCAACAATTTCTCGCCATCAGTAACCCTGATATGGTGGCCTCATTTGCAGATAGTTTAGACACTGCTAGTTTAGAACAATTGGAAGCAATCGCAACTCGTTTACAAGCCATTCGTCGTCAACGGGAGAAACAATAACGATGCACTCACTGATGATTTTAATGGCACTATGCTTCGCTTTAGGAATTCGCTTATGTGTGCCTTTATCAATAATACCTTGGTCGAATCGTTGGCAGCGATCGCTCGTCTATTTTCTGGCACCACCACTGCTACTATTAATGACAGACGTTGCTGTTATTTTGATGGGCTATCACGGAGAGATGTTAGGCTTCCCAGCAAGTCGGTTTAGTTATTTATTAGCAATTCTTTTTCTCTGTTTCGTCTTATTTAGAGGGACACAATTAGCTTATCAAGGTTGGTATTCCACCAAAAATATTCAAAATTTCCCCAAAAAAACCGTTAACGGTAATCAAGCAATCATTTTAGAAACTTCCTTTCCCTATAGCGCACAAATTGGCTTTTGGCAGCCAGAATTAGTAATCAGCCAAGGTCTTTTAGATACCCTAGATACCGACCATCTCAATGCAGTTATTGCCCACGAACAAGCTCATGCCAATTATCGGGATACTTTTTGGTTTTTCTGGTTAGGTTGGTTGGGAAAAATAACGTTTTGCTTACCTCATACTCAAGCACTATGGGAAGATTTATTATTATTAAGAGAAATTCGCGCCGATCAAAAAGCTGCCCAAAAAGTTGACCCCCTTACTTTAGCGGAATCTCTATTAATCGTTAGTCAAAAAATTAACCAGATTTCAACGTTAAATCCATTGGGAGTTGTTGAAGCCGCCTTTCATGATATTAATACAGCCAATAGACTTGAAGAAAGAATCGATGCTTTATTTGATGAGTCGGACTATCTAGGATGCGATAAGTCTGATTGGGGTTTTATTTTGTTAACATTACTCCCTTTATTTTCTGTTCCTTTTCATTATTAATTGCTGAAAAGCACGAATTAACGAGCAGTTCTCATTTCAGATAAAGTTAATGGGGGTTGCTGAGTCGGTAAAAAAGCTCTAGGATTTACTGGTGATCTCCCTTGGGGGTGAATTTCAAAGTGTAAATGTGGCCCGGTACTATTACCTGTACTCCCCATTTCAGAAATTTGTTCTCCTTGTTCAATCTGTTGCCCTTGACGTACCAAAATACGCTCGTTGTGACCATAGAGACTTAAGGTTCCATCACCATGACGGATGGTCACTAAATTACCCAACCCTTGAGGACTCCATCCGGCAGAGACAACGACTCCCGATGCCGCAGCAAAAATAGGGGTTCCGATGGGGCCAGCAATATCAACGCCTGTGTGCATTTGCTTAAACCGTTTACCAAAACCAGAGGTGACAACGCCAAAAGTGGGCCACTTATATCCAGTCTGTTGAGGGGTCGATGGTAAGTAGCGATCAGGAGAATTTGGCAGTGCTTTTATATTAGGGTCAGTATCACCAGAAGCGATAACAATATTATTAAAAAATACAGAAGAGAGAAGAAATAAGCTACTTAAAACTAATTTATTAGGCGAAAATTTCATGAGTGTGTGATAGTTTGATGATAAACGCTTCCACAGAGCTTAAGAATGTTGAAGAGTTGTTAAGGAGATTATCAGAAACATGAAATTTTGTCAACCATGACTGTGCCTTTGAAACCAAGCTTTATTGAATCTCTCTTGACAAGAGTGGATCAACACATAACTTCAATTAACTTAATTTCCCCTTAAATTTCTAAAATTCTCAGTGAAAGCTTATTAAACTTGACCTGTTTGACAGTTCCACTCATGGATTTTTTGTGTTATTTCTGAAGAAGGCTTATCTAATTCCGATGGAGATCGTTGTCGAAATTTACCAGTTAGTGCGTAGTCAGCCAAGGCCAAATATTCTCGAGCCAATATAAACAAGTGTTTTGAGATAGTTTGTTGTTGGAAGTCTGAAGTAGCAAAGTGAGGAATGACTTTAAATCCGACACTACGGAAAACTAAGAGCGATCGCCACATATGAGACGGGTCTGTGACTAATAAGATCTTCTTGGTTCCCTGTTGACGCAAGATAGCAGAGGTAAATAGCCCATTTTCTTCTGTCGTTTGAGAGCATTCCTCTCCTGCCACATGAGAGTTGGGGACTCCATTATCTTGTAAATATCGAACCATTGGTTTAGCATCCATCATGCCACTGGCAAAAATATTAGCAGCGCGTTGATCTTGCCAAAGTTGCCAAACCTCATTAAGACGATCTGAACGTAACTTTGAACCTCTCCCCAAAACAACGATGGTATCGACGCGATCGCCTGGATCACTTGGCACAGCTACGGTTAATCCCCAAGTTAATAGATTGACGAAAGCGGGGGAAGTAATAACGACAAACCCAACCACCATAACTGCCAAAGGTTGAACCAAAAATTTTCTATATCGTTTAGAACTAATTAACCAGAGTATCCAGATAATAGTAAAGGCAATTAAAATTTCCATAGAATAATACTGCCAGTTCTTATATCTATTAAGCTAAATTATGACCGCAGTTTGAACAGAAGCGATCGCCAGATTGAACTTTGTTGCCACATTGAGGACAAAACTTTTTTTGAGGTGGCGAGGTCTCTCCCATTCGCATTTCCATATTTCCCATTCGCATTTCCATAGGATTTATATTCATTTGCATTTCTCCCATTTTCATCGGTTGCATCGGTTGCATTGGCTGCATAGGAGGAATAGAAGAAACAGGAGATTGAGTCACTTGTTGCAGGGGAATCGGTTGTGTATTCTCCAATGACGGAGAAATCTCTAGCATACTCATGCTATTTCCTTGAATTTGTACCCAGTGTTTTCGGTTAGTTGCCGTAATTAAGATAATAATTCCTTGAGGAATTGGATATACTTGAGGGGGCAATATCCAACTTCCCGTCTGAAACCGACTACTCGATTGTTGTTGTTGACCGATACCTGCGCTAGTAGTCGTGATTACGGTTTGCTCTTCTGAATTTTCTAGATAGACTTTTTGATTGGGGCTAAGTTCGCAGACATAAACCATAATTAACCTCTTATACTAAACATGGAGAAGGGTTAACCTTCTGATTTCCTAAAACTTGTGGAAAACTTTAAGATTTTCTGGAGAGAGAAAATCCAGGAAATTACCTGATAATTACTGGAATATAGACGTTTTTTTATGAAGCTATTAGCATAACTTCTCGTAAACTTGAACACTTTTTCCACATTTTTTCCACAGAACTAACTGAAAAGGAAGAAAGATTTAATAAACAAAAGGCGAATTTTAAGTCAAAATACAACTGATCTGATGTCAACCTGTCTCAACTGCCCATGAAATTCGTTTGTAGTCAAAGCGATCTTAATAGTAACTTGTCTTTGGTGAGTCGTGCCATTCCTTCTCGTCCCACCCATCCCATTTTAGCCAATGTTTTGGTAGTGGCCGATCAAGAAAAAAAACGGGTTAGTTTAACTGCCTTCGATCTCAGTTTAGGCATTAAAACCAGTTTTAGTGCTGATGTCATCGAAGAAGGAACCATTACCTTACCCGCCAAACTTCTCAATGAGATTGTCTCACGGTTATCTGAAGGAGAAATCACCTTAGTTGCTGAAGAAACTGAAGAAGAAAATCAGTTAGTTACTCTAAAATCAGCGTCAGGACAGTTTCAGGTGCGGGCTATGAGTGCCGATGAGTTTCCCCCGTTACCTACTGTCGAAGATAAAGAGCCGCTACAGTTACCGATTGTAATGTTAACCCAAGGATTAAAAGGGGCTTTATTCGCTGCTAGTAGCGATGAAACGAAACAGGTATTAACGGGGGTTCACCTGGCAGGAACCCAGGACAGTTTAGAGTTTGCAGCAACGGACGGCCATCGTTTATCTGTGGTAGAAACCACTTTACAATTCAATGAGGACGATCAAGGAGAAGAGCAGACTTCACAAATGCCCAATTTAGAAGGGTTTGCAGTGACTATTCCTGCACGGGCTTTACGGGAATTAGAACGGATGATCGCAGGGGGCAATGAGTCAGAGGCGATCGCTTTAATGATTGATGAAGCTCAAGTGGTGTTTGAGTTGGGAAAACAGCGATTAACGGTTCGTAAACTAGA
This sequence comes from Cyanobacteria bacterium P01_G01_bin.49, assembly GCA_039180145.1. Classification (GTDB taxonomy): domain Bacteria; phylum Cyanobacteriota; class Cyanobacteriia; order Cyanobacteriales; family Microcystaceae; genus JBCDDV01. Next base: position 5,243 of record JBCDDV010000081.1, read on the forward strand.
TGGGGCTTATCCCAATTATCAAATGTTAATCCCAAAACAGTTTACTCGCACGATTAGTCTAGAACGAAAGCGATTATTAAGTAGTTTAGAACGGGTGGCAGTTTTAGCTGATCAAAAAAACAACTTAGTTAAGTGTACCTTTAGTTGTGAAGCGGCAGAGGTTTCTTTATCCGTAGACACTCAAGATTTAGGCAATGCCAAAGAATCTATGCCGGCTGAAATAACGGGAGAAAGTGGTGAAATTGCTTTTAATGTCAAGTATTTAATGGATGGTTTAAAAGCGTTACCAGCCACAGAAATTAAAATACAGTTAAATGAAGGCAATCAACCCGTAATTTTTAGTCCTTTAGGTGGGTTAAAAATGACTTATTTAGTAATGCCTGTACAAATTGTTAAGTAGTCAAAAACTTAACTTGATACAATGTTCTTTTTAGATGGGATTTAACCATGACGAACTGTCAATAAATCGCCTCATTATCGAGCTTGAGCCTATCAATTTCAATTTTTCCTGCTGTTATTAATGGAGATTATACAATTATTGTCGGTGGCACTAGAGAAAACCCTAGCTATAATTATATGTTGAAATTAAATATTAGAATTTAGAGCAGTTCTCATACTCATGAGATACAAATAATTATAGACAATGCATTTTACTTGATTGAAAAATTTTTCTTGACATCATTGAGATAAATGCTTTGACTTATTAAAAAAATATTAAAAATCGGTTATGCTAAAGGTTAACGCTTAACCATAGCTGTTGAGTTGAGCGATCGCAATACTAATTGCTGACCACCTTATCATTTTTATAACCCATGATCATCTCTTTACTTAATCAACATCAAAGATATTTTAATTATTGTCTTGTTGAAAAACATCACTAACAAAACTTCTTTAATCTTTGTTACAAAATTTGACTTTTTGACCTTGATAGTTATCAAAAATATTAATGAATTTTATCTTTGTTTTCGGTTTATTAGTCGCTGGACTTGTGCTATTAGTCATTGGGGCAGAAGTTTTAGTAAGAGGGGCTTCCCGTCTCGCTGCCAGTCTTGGTATTTCCCCCCTAGTGATCGGGTTAACGATAGTTGCTTATGGTACCTCTGCCCCAGAAATGGCTGTGGCGGTTCAGTCTAGTTTAGCAGGTCAAGCTGAGTTAGCATTAGGAAATGTGATTGGTAGTAATATTTTTAATATTTTAGTCATTTTAGGACTATCGGCTTTAGCCATTCCTTTGATGGTTGCTCAGCAATTAATTCGCTTAGATGTTCCCATTATGATTGGGGTGTCATTCCTTACATTATTTTTTGGACTTGACCATACTATCAATCGTTCTGATGGCATCGTCCTTCTAATTGGTGGTATTTCTTATACAATTTTCTTAATTTATCAAGGATCAAAAGAACGCAATGGTGGGGATGATGATGAATATGGTGGCAAAGTTCCTTTGACGATTAGTCAATGGTTTAAAAATATCGCTTTTTTATTGTTAGGCGTTGGTTGTTTAGTTTGGGGATCTCAGTGGTTAGTTGAAAGTGCCACAGAAATTGCTCGAAAAATAGGAGTAAGTGACCTCATTATTGGGTTAACAATTGTTGCTGCTGGAACATCTTTACCAGAATTAGCAACATCAGTAGTAGCTGCTTTTAAAGGGGAAAGAGATATTGCAGTTGGAAATGTGATTGGTAGTAATATTTTTAATATTTTAACAGTACTAGCTATGTGCGCTATTGTTTCACCAACGGGAATTCCGGTTTCTAATGCCGCCCTTCATTTTGACTTACCTGTTATGGTTGCTATTGCAGTTGCTTGTTTACCGATTTTCTTTACAGGGAATGTGATTGCTCGTTGGGAAGGATTATTATTTTTAAGTTATTATGTTGCTTATACAACCTATCTCATTTTAAATTCTACGAATCATGACAGCTTGTCAATTTTTAGTAGGGTAATGCTGTTTTTTGTCATTCCCATTACTGTATTAACTTTGGGAATTGTTACCCTTAGTTATTTACGAAAACGACATGACCAAAAAACTCTTAAAGCTAGTCAAGGGGAAGAATAAAGTTAAATCGAATAGAAACTTGCAAAATTCTCAGTTTAAGTTAAGATGCTACCGTAGAAACTAAGTTTTTTGAAATGAAAAATGAGAATCAAACAGGTTGGTTACTATTAATTCCTGCCTTAGCAATATTAGCTTTTGTTTTTGTTTATCCTATCGGGAATGCTTTTTGGTTGAGTCTATTTAACGACAATTTAGGAACTCAATTACAGCCTGTTTTTGCGGGATTTAATAACTATTTCCGTATGGCAGGAGACGGTCGTTTTTGGCAGTCTATGTGGAATACAACCGTGTTTACTGGTGTTAGTGTATTTCTAGAGTTAGCCTTGGGAATGGGGGTTGCCCTTGTTTTAAATCAAGCCTTTTTGGGGCGAGGAATTGTGAGAACGATTTCCATGGTTCCTTGGGCATTACCAACGGCAATTATGGGGTTAGCCTGGGCTTGGATTTTCAATGATCAATACGGGGTTGTCAATGACATTTTAC